>JAEXXN010000593.1 GCA_023405875.1 Bacillota bacterium
AGGAAATTTCAAATGCATCACTAAATATTCAGTAATGCTGCTACATAATATTTTTATATTGTACACCAACCCAAAAGGCAGTAATGCCTTTTTTGTTTTGTAAAAACATATTCCTATTGACAAAAGATTTCAACAGAATTATAATGAGTGTGCAGTCAATGAGTTTCAAGTCAGTATAATTCATAAATACAAGCTTAGTTATTTGGAGGTTGGAATGCAGGAAAATCAAAGGCAGAAACAAAAAAAGCAGACTAAAAGGCACATCATAGAAGCAGCCCTTAACCGGTATGCCGCAGAAGGTTTGATCAAAACGCCGACTGGTGCTATAGCAAAGGCCGCAAAGGTGTCTCACGGGACTATATTTGCTCATTTTTCTACGCAGGATGAATTATTGATTGCTGTAATTGATGAATTCGGCTCCAGAATAAATATGCGTTTACATGAACTGGCCGCCGGCAAAATCGGGGTACGGGGAGTCCTGGAGGCCCATCTGAAGAGCTTGACTGAGTTTGAAGGCTTTTACACCAGGCTGGTCATTGAAAATCCTCTTCTTCCAAAGGATGTACGGAATACATTTATTATGATACAATCCGCTGTTTCATTTCATCTGAGTCAGGAAGTTGACAGGGAGATCAAAGAAGGCAGCCTTTTGCCGCTTCCGCCCCATATGGTCTTTAACGGCTGGATCGGCTTGCTGCACTATTACCTGGCAAACAATGACCTGTTCGCTCCCGGAGAATCTGTACTGAAACGTTATGGTCAGGATTTACTTATGTATTATATGGGCCTGATAACACCAAAAAAGTAACTGCATAGAATACGCCTCAGAAAGGCCTATCCAGAAATACATAGGGCAACACCGGATGAAAGGAGGTAAACTGCTTGAAAGCTCAGCATGCTAAAAGGCCAAAGGGCAGAAAATGTTACGGGCATCTTGGAGGTGAGCTGGGGGAACGGCTCCTGGTGAAGCTTATTGAGTTGGAATGGTTGAAGCCAGAGGAAGGCAAATCTACAGTTTATGAAATTACCGAAAAAGGTTATAGTGAATTTCAAAAGCTGGGTATAGAATTTGATTATTAGGAGGTTCAAAAAATGAAAATTTGTATCGCTTGCGGAATGCCGATGAATGATATTTCGGACTATGCAATGGGAGATGTTGAAAAGGATTATTGCACTCATTGTGCACGCCCCGATGGGACCATGCAATCCTACAGTGAAAAATTGGATTCCATGACCAGGTTCATAGTTAAAACACAAGGATTTGATGAAAAGGTTGCACGAGCTTCGGCTGCCTCTAT
The DNA here is from genome assembly GCA_023405875.1 of Bacillota bacterium. GTDB lineage: Bacteria > Bacillota > Clostridia > Lutisporales > Lutisporaceae > BRH-c25. The sequence goes on from JAEXXN010000593.1 coordinate 1,299, forward strand.
GATGTCAAGATTACCTGCCTGGAAAAATGCTGACGGTGTCTAAGTATGGAGCTGTAGCATAAGTAGAAAGATGTGCAATATAGGGACGGAACGGTTTAGAACCGTTCCCTACAGCCTATACATAACCTTGTTGTTTCGTAGGGAACGGTTCGTAACCGTTCCGGTTGTTGCACATCATTCGCTAATTATGCAACAGCTCCCTCCTATGCCATTCCCAGGATTTCACTTGACCGCTCTTCCATAAATTGATTAGTGTATAACCGGTAATAATATCCCTTTTTATTCATCAGTGCGCTATGATTGCCAGCTTCAATTATTTTGCCGTCGTTTATGACCAATATCCTGTCAGCAGCTCTTATTGTAGACAATCTATGGGCTATGATAAAGCTGGTTCTGCCTTTTAAAACCTTTTGAATCGCATTCTGTATTATTTTTTCCGTTTCAGTATCTACAGAAGAGGTTGCTTCATCAAGAACAAAAATCTTAGGGTCGGCAATAATTGCCCGGGCAAAGGATATGAGCTGCTTTTCCCCGGTCGAAAGCCTGCTGCCTCCCTCTCCCACTTCAGTGTTGTAGCCGTTTTCAAGCTTCATTATGAATTCATGGGCATTTACCATACTTGCAGCCCTCACGATCTCTTCTTCACCGGCATCAAGCTTTCCATACCGTATATTGTCCTTGACGGTGCCGCTGAAAAGATGAGGCGCCTGCAGCACATATCCCAGATTGGACTGCAGCCATAGCTGGGACTTTTCCTTATAATTGGTTCCGTCTATCAGAATTTCCCCCTTAACAGGTTCATAAAACCTGCAAAGAAGATTTACTATGGTACTCTTGCCCGAACCGGTCTCCCCTACCAGGGCTATACTTTCTCCCGCCTTAATATCCAGATTGAAATCCTCCAGGACCTTTTCGCCGTTCTTATAGTAAAAGGCAACCTCCTTAAAGGTTATATCCCCCTTTATCTGCGGCCAATTTTCCTTTACAGGGTCAAACACATCACCGTACTTTTCCAGTACCTCCTCCGGATCAGTTATTTCAAGCTCAGTATCTATAAGGGACATTACCCTTTCGGCAGAGGCTTGTGCCGACTGCAGCTCGCTGAATATCCTTGCCAGCTCCCTTACAGGCTCGAAAAACAGAATAGTATAGGATATAAACAGCACCAGAGTTCCGTAGCTTATGCTCTGAAGCATTACGCCCCTTCCGCCATACCACAGGGCAAGCCCGGTTCCTATGCTCCCCAGGGTGAGTACCACAGGAAGGTAAACGGCCGAATACATAGCCGACTGTACCGAAGCTTTGTACATGTCAAAGGTCAATTCCTTGAATTCTCTGAGATTTTCCTCTTCTCGCACCAGTACCTTGGTAGTCTTTGCACCGGATATTCCCTCGTTAAAGGCCCCGGTTATACGGGAATTCAGCTTTCTGACCTTTCTTTGGGCCTTAAGTATTTTTTGCTGGAAATACACGCTTACAACTGCCAATAAAGGTACAACAGATAAGCTTATCAAGGCCAGCTTAAAATTTATAAAGCACATTACTATGGCTATACCTGTCATCATTGTAAAGCCCCAAACCAGGTCTACCAGCCCCCAGGCTATGGTATCCCCGAGCCTCTGCACATCCGAAGTCATTCTGGCCATCATCCAGCCTACAGGTGTTTTGTCATAATATGAGAAGGAGAGCTGCTGAAGCTTGTCAAAGCCCTTATGCCTGATATCATAAACCATGCCCGTTTCGATCTTTCCTGCATTCATTACCAGCTGCCTTACATTAAAAGCTTGCAGCAGCGTAAGCAGAATATAAACCGCTGAAAAGGCCCACAAACCTTGAAATGTACCTTTCAATACGAAGTTATCAATTGCATACTTAGTCATCAAAGGAAATATTACATCTATTCCTCCTACTCCCGCCATAACGACGCAAAGCCTGATCACATATTTTTTATAAGGCTTGATATATGAAAGCAGCTTAAACCACAATGCAAAGTCAAGCCTCTTGTTATAGTCCTGTTCCTGATTGGTTGTCATAACATCATCTCCTTTTTAGTATATGGAAAATACTTCGAATTAAAATTCAGAGGCGTAAATCAACAGGCTATCCTCCTTTGGGTTTTGTATTTCCCATATCCTCCTGTAAAGACCGGGTTTTTCAATAAGCTCATCATGCTTGCCCGCTTGTGTGATCCGACCGTCCTCCATAACCAATATCACATCTGCTTCAGACAGGGTAGTTATTCTATGAGATATAATAAATGTAGTTACTTCTCTTTTCCTGTCCCGCAGCGCTTTCCTTATAGCTGCATCTGTTTCGGTATCGACAGCGCTCAGGGAGTCATCAAAAATCAATATGGGGCAATCCTTTATCAAGGCCCTGGCAATAGCCACTCTTTGCTTCTGGCCTCCTGACAGGGTCACTCCCCTTTCTCCCACCATTGTTTCATAGCCATTTTCAAAGCCTGTGATAACATCATGTACTGCTGCTATCCTCGTTGATTGGTATACCCTGTCCTCGTCTGCAGAAAGCTGGGCCATAGTGAGATTTTCTTTTATAGTTTTTGAATAAAGGAAGGGCTCCTGCAGAACTATTCCTATTTTTTCCCTTATCCACCTTTTATCAATATCTTTAAGCTCTACACCGTCTATTTTGATGGAGCCCTTATGGTATTCATAAAGACGGTGCAGCAGGTGCATCAAAGAGGATTTTCCGGAGCCTGTGGGACCGAGGATCGCTATGGTCTGCCCTTTTTTTACACTGAAGCTGATATCCTTGAGAGCTTCCTTTCCGGCTTCATATTGGAAATACACATTCTCAAAAGTGATTTCTCCCCTTATATCGGGCTTCAGCCCCTCTTCTGTTATATCAAGGGGCTGATCGAGAATTTCCTTGATCCTTCCCATGGCAACGGCGGTTTTCCCCATGTCGGTAAGTATCCTGCCCATTTGCCTCACCGGCCAAAGCAGCATCCCTTCGTAGGTGGTGAATACCACCAGCGTCCCCAGGGTCATATTTCCGGATACCGTCCAGTATACTCCGGCTACCAGTACTATAGCCATTTGCAGCATGGTCAGGAAGTCTGAAAAAGACCAGTACCAGGCAAACAACTCTATCAAATGGGATACCTTACTGCGGAAATCCCTATTCCTTTCATCAAATTTTTCCCTTTCATAGGCTTGCCTCCCAAAGGCCCTTACTACCCGAACTCCTGTCAGGTTCTCCTGGAGAACTGCCGAAAGCTTTCCTTCCGACTGGTCGCACTGCAAAAAGGAAGCCTTTATCTTCACAAAATAAAGTGTGGAAAAAAGAAAGATCACAGGCACCAACGACATGGCCAGAATAGTCATTCCCACATTCAGGGAAAGCATAACGGCTATGGCCATCAAAAGCATGAAAACGGCTCTTCCTATCTCCACAAACTGCATTGATAGAAATTTTCTCACAGTATCCACATCCGAAGTGCATCTCTGTATCAAATCACCTGTCTCCGCTTTTACATAATAATCATAGCTGACATTTTGCAGCCTGTCATAAAGGGAATCCTTCATGTTTTGCGCTATAGCCTCAGCGGCAACTGCCGACCATTTTCCTTTAAAGTAGGTAAACAAGCCGTTCCCTACCGACAATAATAT
>JAEXXN010000595.1 GCA_023405875.1 Bacillota bacterium
CTATTATTGTCGCACTGTTTCCGCAGTGTCTCACATTTATCTTTACCTTTTCCTTTTCAAGCTCTCCGCATATCCAGTTGAATTTTTCATACTGCCCTTCAGTATATGCTTTATCCGCTGCATCGGCAACTGCGAAATGTGTAAATATCCCTTCTATTTCCAGATTGGGCAGTTGGCTGATCCTCTTTATAAGCTGAACCGAGTCATTATTGGGCTGCAAGCCTATTCTTCCCATTCCTGTATCGATTTTCAGATGGATCTTCACTGTTTTTCCTTGCTTCACAGCTTCTTCCGAAAGAGCGACCGCAAGCTCCCAGGAATAAACCGCCTGCTCCAGTTCATTACCTATTACTTCCGCCGCCCTTTCCTTGTCGGTAAACCCAAGAACAAGTATCGGCACCTTGAAGCCCGCCCTTCTCAGCTCGATACCCTCATCAAGCACAGCAATTGCAAATCTGTCTGCACCGTTGTCCAGAAGGGTCTGCGCAATTTTCCGGGCTCCATGTCCGTAACCGTCAGCTTTAATGACCGCCGTCACAAGTGAGCCCTTTGCAGCAAGCCTTCTTACCTCTCTCATATTGTGAGCAAGAGCATCCAAGTCTATCTCCGCCCATGCCGCCCTGATTTTTTTCAGATCGTACATTTCACTTCATCTCCCGTAATTTCATTGAATCTTGTGTATAATATTGAATTCCTCGTCCTTAAGACTGGAATTACATACAAAGTTATTATAGTATATTTCCACGTTCCTTCTGCCGTCATCGCCGTATATTTCGGCTTTGACAGGTACTGCCGCCTCAGGGTCCAGCCAGAGCCTTTCGGTTTTCATATAACGGTTTGGCCGGGGTATTTCAAATTCCATAATATAAAGCTCTTTTTCCCCTTCCATTCCGGAGCTTACCTTTATTTCCGAACGCTTTCCAAGCCGGTCTATGAAGGAGCCTATAAAGGAATTATACTCAACCGAACCCGTAAAGTTTTCAGTTACAAAATACTGCTCTATCCCGGGATGATATATGTAAGAGCTCTCCCCATTATATATAGTCACTTGTCCTTTCAGCTCTGCCGGTTCCAGGACCTCCACCTTATATTTGCCGGGGCTCTTGTAAAAGTGCTTCAGTCTGTATTCCATCGTACTCCGGTTATTTGTGACCCTCATTGTGACATCGCAGGTGTAATCCTTCAATCCCATAAGCTCTTTACTTATTTTCTCATAGCTTTTTTTGGAGCCCTGGCCTCCACAGCCGGTAAAAAGTATGCAGGCAAAAATAAGCAGGCATATAATTTTTCTATACAACAAACACCCTCCTACATGCGGACATATTCCGCATTTGTATGATATATTGAACGCGCTTAAGGTATTCTATAAGGATATTACGCCAATTCAATAAAATCAAGGTAATATTTACGCGAAATATAAAGCATATATTTAAAATGTTTTCGCGAAATATTTATGTATTTATTGTATGTGAAACCTCTGCTATTATGTCATCCATATTGAAGGTACAAGAGCAGATATCCCAAGCAGGACAGCATCAGTGGATGTTTTTTCTGGCTTCTGCGTCAGGCTGAAAAATCAGATCCTCTATCGCTATGCCTTCTCTTTCTATTGTGAGCTCCGCCACAGCAGTGGCAGTAGCAAAATTCTTGGAGTGGGATATTGTAACATGCATTACTCCTATTCCGTTATCTGCAATAAACTGCCTGACATTGCCACCAAACCTGACTACAGGTTTGCCTGCGGAGTCCCTCAATATCTCTATATCCTTCCATCTGAAACCCTTCAGCCCTGTGCCTAATGCCTTGAGCACAGCCTCCTTTGCAGAGAATCCCCCTGCAATATGCTGAGCTTTCATATTTCTTCCCTTATAATACTCCATTTCCTGATCGGTAAATAATCTCTCAGCAAATCCGGGGCTTTTTGATATTGCCTTCATAATCCGTTTTATCTCAATAATATCAGTTCCTATTCCGAATATCACCAAATCACTCCCAAGCTCTAATGTTATTCCTGCGGCTTACCTTGCTTTCATAGGCTGTCTGGTTCTTCTCCGGACCTTCTTTGGTACAGCCTGTATATTAAAATGTTTTCGCAAAATATATAATTCTACAAAAATTTCTTTTATCCTCTCACCGGCGATTGTATTTCTCAAAAAACAAGGCTGCTTCCACTTTTGTGGAATCAACCTCCATAACCGCTAAGCATGCTTTTCCGTATCTATAGCCTCGTTATAATAAAAAGCTTTCATCAAGGTTTTCCATATCCGCCGCCCCCAGCATTCCATGATTAAAGGAATATATCCTGTTCACTCGCTCCTCCGCATCCACCTTCTTCTGTATAAGTGCTGCGAGCTTCTGCCTTATTTCATTCACCTGCTCCTGACATTTTTCCGACTCAGCCTTGTATTCGTTGATCAACTCATAGGATCTTTTTATTGTATCCTTCAAAAGCTGGGTATTCGCTTCGTTTATCATTCCAGGAATAGTCTCCAGCTCTTCAATGACCTCAGGTATCCTCTGGTTGATTTCTATAATTTCTTTTTCAGCCTCCTCCATCTTGGGAAGAGCCGCCTCATTATTGTTTTCATTAATATCCTTTGAAAGATATAGTATTTTATTCATTACAATTTTTTTTCTTTTCCCCAGGCTCTCAAGCTCTGCCCCCAGGTCCTTTTCCCTGGAAATAAGCTCCTCAAGCCTGGAAATCGTTTTATTCATGCTTTTGGACCTGTAATTGGAAAATAGCTGAATCCATTCGGGGACATAAATGAGTATCGGAATTTTGTTCCTTTTTACAATGTTATCGGTAAATTCGATTTTCTTCATTGGTGATATCCTCTCCATCCAAACTACTTACTTTGCTGAAATTCATTCTATAAATATTATCGGATGATCATATGCCTATATTTTACTACAAAACCAAATATATTTAAACTGTATAAGAATAAGGGAATACCATATACAGGCATTCCCCGGTGTGCTTTATACTCAGCTGTTTTCCGCCATATCCCGCTCAATCTCGCTGTAGGTTATATAACCTCCGCTCAGATTTCTTACATTTTCAAAGCCGTTCTGCACAAGTATTCTTGTTCCGATATACGAACGCAGGCCTACGCGGCAATTGACTATAATCTCCCTGTCCCTGGGCAGCTCATGAAGCCTGAGCCTTATCTGATCCAGAGGGATATTGACGGCATTGGGGATATGGCCTGACGAATACTCAAAGGGCTCCCGCACATCCAGAAGGAAGGTCTTGCTCATGTCCGCATTCATTGCCTCATCCCAGTAAGCTACCCTGGTATCCCCGTTCAATACGTTGCTTCCTACATATCCGGCCATATTCACAGGGTCCTTGGCTGATGAGAAGGGCGGGGCATAGGCGAGCTCAAATTCCTGAAGGTCATGTACTGTCATTTTGTGCCTTACTGCTATTGCAATATAGTCTATCCTCTTATCCACACCGTCACGTCCTACTATCTGTGCGCCCAACAGCCTCCCCCCGGGAGTATATATAGCCTTTATTGCCATCATGCTCCCTCCGGGATAATAGCCTGCATGGGAGGCTGAATGAGTTATAGTTGTTATGTAATCCTTCCCCGGCTCCTTGCCAAGCTTTTTAAGGTTCTTCTCGTTTATTCCTGTTGAAGCTGCGGCCAGATCAAACACCTTTGCGATTGCCGTGCCCTGTGTACCCTTGTATTCTTCTTTTCTGCCCGCAATATTATTGGCAACAATCCTTCCTTGCTTGTTGGCCGGTCCTGCAAGAGGGATAAGGGCCGGATTGCCGCTTATATAGTCAGTTACCTCTATGGCATCACCCAGGGCATATATATTCGGATCAGAGGTTTGGAGGTATTCATTTACCTTTATTCCTCCGGTGATCCCGATGGATAGCTCCGCTTCCTTCGCCAGCCGGTTATTGGGCTTTACTCCTATGGACAATATTATCATATCCGCAGGTATCCTCTTTCCGCTCTGCAGTACAACAACAGTTTTATCCCCTTCCGGCTCAAAGGCCTTTACCCCGTCCTTGAGATGGAGCCCGCAGCCCTTGCTTCTTATATGATTATGCACTATTGCAGCCATGTCATAATCAATAGGAGCCATAACCTGGTCCAGTGCTTCAACGATATCAACGGTCAATCCCGCTTTATGCAGATTTTCAGCCATTTCAAGGCCTATAAAGCCTCCTCCTACGACAACGGCACTTTTGGGCTGCTTTTCATTGAGAAACCCCTTTATTGAGTCGGTATCAGGAATATCCCTCAGCGTATATATATTGGGATTTTCTATTCCGGGGATAGGAGGTTTTACCGGGGCAGCACCGGGTGAAAGCACAAGCACATCATAGCTTTCCTCATAAGTGACCTCTTCCTTGAGATTCCTTACCACTGCAACCTTCCTCTGCCTGTCGATACCGATCACCTCCGACAGCTCCCTCACATCCACATTGAAGCGGGCTCTCATAGCCTGTGCAGTCTGTACCAGAAGATTCCTTCTCTCCTTTATTTCCCCTCCTATATAATAAGGAAGGCCGCAGTTGGCGAAGGAAATATACTGGCCCTTTTCAAACATTATTATCTCAACCTTCTCGTCAACTCTCCTGAGTCTTGCCGCAGTAGACGCTCCACCTGCTACACCGCCTACTATCAGTACCTTTTTATCCATACTGTACACCTCCGTATATATTTAAAATTTTAATTTTCTATTTACCCTTATACCACCGGGGGGTATGCTATAATTATATTTTTATATTTTACTTCTGTCAATAACCTAAATTATTTATTTTCCCCCTTCATAAAAGCTACATATTCATGATATAATATTATATCAGATACCGGTGGGGGGTACTCGGCATCTGTAAATTTCTAGCAAGGCAGGTGAGATAATTGAACAACGTATCACTGTTACTGGCTTTTTCGGCAGGCCTTCTTTCCTTTCTTTCCCCATGTGTTCTGCCCCTGGTGCCTGCATATATAACCTACATTACCGGCTCTGCAGTTGCTGAGCTCAATACCGGCAAGGCAAGGCTTCATACCGTTTATAAGGCTCTTGGCTTTGTCCTGGGCTTTTCGCTGGTTTTTATAGCTATGGGAGCCTCAATAACCTCCATAGGAAAGCTGCTGATAACCAACATGGATACCTTCAGGAAGGTCGGAGGTGCCCTGATAGTGCTGTTTGGCATACACATAACCGGGCTGTTCAAAATAAAAACCCTATATTACGAAAAACGGCTTGTTCCCTTTGAAAAGCTCCGGAAAAATATAAGCTCGGTATTTGTGGGAATGGCCTTTGCCGCAGGCTGGACTCCATGTGTGGGTCCCATACTTGCATCCATACTCATATATGCAGGAAGCATGGAGACGATAAGCATGGGAATAATGCTGCTCACCGCATACTCCCTGGGACTGGCGGTCCCCTTCATACTCACCGCATATGCAATCGGAAGCTTCAGTGAATATTTCAAGAGGATATCAAGGCATTTGAATACCATATCAATAATAAGCGGTATCCTTCTTATTGCCATGGGTATTCTTATATTTACAAACAAGCTTGCGGTACTGAGTCAGTATTTTGACTTTTTCAATATATAAAAAGGCTTCTATATAAAATTGATTGGAGAGTAATATATGAAAAAAAACCTGATCATCTGGATAACCGCCGCCCTACTTGTGGCAGTGGCTATATATGTGACCAATAATTACAACGGCAAGCCCAGGGTTATAGTATCCCCTCCGGCTAACGCTCCTGCCCAGACCGGAAATGACATCCAGCCTGAAGAGCAGCCGAAGCCGGGCAAAACCAACCTTATGCAGGACTATGATTTTGAACTGGAGGACCTTAATGGAAACAAGATTTCCTTGAGCGACTACAAGGGAAAGAAGGTATACCTCAATTTCTGGGCTACCTGGTGCCCTCCCTGCAAGGCCGAAATGCCGGATATGGAAAAGCTGTACCAGGAGACTAAGGATAACGGCCTCATTATGCTTGCCGTCAATGTCGGAGAGGATAAAAAGACAGTACAGTCTTTTATAGAGGATAACGGCTACAACTTTCCCGTGCTTCTGGATGTGACCGGTGAGGTATCCCAATTATACCAGGTCACAGGAATACCTACCTCCTATTTTATAGATACCGAGGGCTATCTTGACGATGGAGCCACCGGTTCCATATCCCTGGAGGCAATGAAGGAATATGTTAATAATTTGGAATAAATCTGTTATAATAACATCTAAGGACAAACAGAAAGGATGATTTTACATGAGCAACAATCCAATTGCAACTATTGAAATGGAAAATGGAGATATAATGAAGGCGGAGCTTTATCCCGATATCGCTCCTAATACCGTTAAGAACTTCATATCCCTGGCAAATAAGGGCTTCTATGACGGTGTCATATTCCACAGGGTCATTCCCGGCTTCATGATACAGGGAGGAGATCCCGAGGGTGTCGGTATCGGAGGGCCTGGTTACAGCATCAAGGGTGAGTTTAAAGCCAACGGCTTTGCAAATGATCTGAAGCACCAGAAGGGTGTCATATCCATGGCAAGATCAATGTCGCCGGATTCGGCAGGCTCACAGTTTTTCATCATGGTAGCGGATTCACCGCACCTGGACGGGCAATATGCAGCCTTCGGCAAGGTAATTGAAGGTATTGAGGCTGCCGACAAAATAGTGGCGGTGAAGAGGAACCATTCCGACAAGCCTTTAACGCCCCAGACAATGAAGAAGGTGTCTGTAGATACTACCGGAGTACAATACGACGAGCCGGAAAAGCTGGCAGAAAGATAAAAAAAGCCTTCTCCTATATATATTTTTTGTATTATTTATTTCCCTGTGGAGATAATATTAGAAAATAAGGCATAAATGTATATATGGAGGAATTTAATGAAAA
>JAEXXN010000604.1 GCA_023405875.1 Bacillota bacterium
TATCATTCCGAGGTACATTTAATCGTGGCTATATTTAACCATAAAGACGCCAACGCCAGCGAGTTGGCCCAGGCATTGGGGGTCACAAACGGTGCTGTCACGCAGGTGGCAAATAAACTGGCAAAAAAAGGCCTTATTGAGAGATATAAACTGAAGGAAAACAAGAAAGATACCTATTTTCGGCTTACCAGGCAAGGCGAAGAAGTCTATCATGGGCATGAAAAACACCATAACGCAATGCAGGATGAAGCAATGGAATATATGGATTCCTTAAGTGAAGACAAAGTTGAGGCGATCGTTACACTACTGGATAAACTCACCAAAAAAATGCCCTATGCCTAATAAGGTAAATATTTTTACAGGACGTTTTAGTAGCTAAAACATCTACTCTTAAGGTGATTAAAGCATGACCTTTGTTTTACGGAAGAATCAGCTTGCAGGACAAAGTTCTGTTTTTTTTAAAACATTAAGTTAGACAACTCTTACTTAATATATCAAACATTTTGTCTACTGAATAATTTTAGGTAATATCGGTATATCCGGACCAGCAGCACAGAAACATACGTATTCGTAATCTTATAGGCCACAGTAAAATTGTTTTCTGGAGGAATCACTGATGACGAAAGAAGCTGTGAATTATGCAGAATTATTCAAGGAAAAAGGCTATAAATATACAGCGCAACGCAGAAAAATTTTGGACATATTGATGGAAAAGAATTCAGAACACTTAAAGGCAGGCGATATATATGAGCTTGTGAAAGCCAAATATCCTGATATTGGTATGGCGACAGTCTACCGGACGTTATTAATTTTTGACGAACTGCGCATTATCAATAAGCTGGGAGCTGATGATGAATTTAATAGGTATGAGTACAATACAAGTGATGACACCCAGGAGCACCATCATTTGATTTGCATAAAGTGCGGGAAAATCCAAGACATAAAGGAGAGCTTCATGAATGAAATTACCGAAAAGGTTTTGATCAAGTACAACTTTACAATCAAAGGATACAACCAGAAGCTGTATGGAATATGTATAGATTGTTTGATTAAAGAAAGAGGTGCAAAAAATGTCAAAAACATTGTTAAAGATTAAAAACCTTCATGCATCTGTTGAAGATAAGGAAATAATCAAGGGACTGCATTTAGAAATAAACGAAGGTGAGGTTCATGTGATTATGGGGCCTAATGGCGCAGGAAAATCCACCTTGGCCAATATCATTATGGGACATCCCAACTACAGGGTGACCGGGGGAAGCATTTATTTCGGGGGCGAAGACATTACCGAAGCCAAAACAGATGAAAGAGCAAAAAAAGGACTGTTTCTTTCTTTTCAGACTCCCGAGGAAATACCCGGAATTACTATGGAAAATTTTTTGAGAACGGCAAGGGCTGCTCTGACCGCTCAGGAAGTAAAAGCTTATACGTTCCACAAAGAGATCCTGTCCAAGATGAAAGAACTGCAAATGGATGAAAGCTATGCCGCACGCCACGTGAACGTGGGGTTTTCCGGCGGAGAGAGAAAAAAGAGCGAAATATTCCAGATGCTGGTCCTCGATCCCAAGCTTGCCATTCTGGATGAAACAGATTCAGGTCTTGACGTAGATGCAGTAAAGACTGTGTCCTCAGGTATCAACCAATTTAAGAGCGACCATAATGCTTTGTTGGTCATTACCCATAACACCAGGATTTTGGACCGGCTGCATGCAGACTATGTGCATGTATTGATGGACGGTAAGATCGTCAAGACAGGAAACGCTGACCTGATCGGGCAAATTACCGCAACGGGCTTTGCTTCCATGGAAAGCCCTCTCGGAAAGTGAGGCAAAGAGATGGAAAAGAAAAAAACCTTTGTAGAAGATATAAACAGAGAGCTGTACGACCTGAAAAATACCGATTCGGACAGTTATACGGTGTCAAGAGGACTGACAAGGGATATCGTTGCCGAGATATCGGCTATTAAAAATGAACCTTCCTGGATGCTGGACCTGAGACTTGAGGCTCTGGAAACCTACAATGCCCTGTCTATGCCCAAGTGGGGGCCTTCCCTGCATGAGCTGGACATGGATGACATCATCACCTATGTACGCCCCAATACTTCCATGCAAGGAAATTGGGACGATGTTCCGTCAGAGATCAAGGCAACCTTTGAGCGCCTTGGCATTCCCCAGGCTGAGAGAAAGGCTCTTGCCGGTGTGGGAGCACAGTACGATTCCGAGGTAGTGTACCACAGTATTAAGGAGGAACTGACCAGACAGGGCGTTGTCTATACTGATATGGAGACGGCCGTAAAGGAATATGAGTCTATGCTCCGGGAGTATTTTATGAAGCTGCTTCCGGCAAAAACGCACAAATTTCTTGCCCTTCACGGTGCGGTATGGTCGGGAGGGTCATTTGTTTATGTTCCCCAGGGTGTAGACGTAAAAATCCCGCTGCAATCCTACTTTCGTTTCAATGCCCCCGGCGCGGGCCAGTTTGAACATACGCTGATCATTGTAGATAAGGGTGCAAAGCTCCATTTCATTGAAGGCTGCTCCGCGCCTAAATATAATACGATCAATCTTCATGCCGGAGCTGTCGAGCTGTATGTCAAGGAGGAGGCGACCTTGCGCTACTCTACTATCGAAAACTGGTCGAAAAATATGCTGAACCTGAACACCAAGTGCGCCCTTGTGGAGAAAAACGGACACATGGAGTGGGTTTCCGGCACTTTCGGTTCTCATATCACCATGCTGTATCCTACCAGCATCCTGAATGGCGAGGGAGCGAAAACCGAATTTACCGGGGTGAGCTTTGCAGCCAGGGGACAAAATCTGGATACAGGAGCAAAGGTGGTGCATGCCGCTCCCCATACCTCCTCCACTATGAGTTCACGCTCCATCTCCAAAGATGGGGGCATTGCAGTATATCGCAGCGCCGTCAATGTCCTGCCCCAGGCACACCATGTCAAGTCCAGCGTCAGCTGCGAATCACTGATGATGGACTCCATATCCCGCTCGGACACATTGCCGGTAATGGATATCCGCAACGATGAGGTGGATATCGGACATGAAGCGAAAATCGGGCGGATCAGTGAAGAAGCCGTCTTTTACCTCATGACAAGAGGGCTGGGCGAAACAGAGGCCAAGGCCTTGATCGTACGCGGCTTCGTGGAGCCCATCACAAAGGAGCTGCCCCTTGAATATGCGGTGGAAATGAACAACTTGATCAGCATTGAACTGGAAGGCAGCATCGGTTAAGGAGGTGCACAAAATGAACAGTGCTTTTAAGAATATCAACGAAATTCCCGTTACGACATGGAGCTGGCTGAATGTTAATGACACGGATTTAAAGCAGGACTTCCCTCCTGTTACAGCATACAGAAAAGATCCGCAGAGGGGGGCTATACCGTCAGGTGTCGACCTGCTGCCCATTGAGCAATTGGGCGGCTACCCCGCCGAACATATGCCGGAACCGAAAGCAAAGGAAGCTTTACTGACCTATATGCGTGAAAACAGAAACAGCGGATACTTCATCCGCATTGCGGAAGGGCAAAAGGTTGAAACCCCTATTTTCCTGTCTTATGAGCTGGATGAAGAGTCGCCGGTTTTGGTTGACGATACCTTCATCCTTGCGGAAAAAGGCAGCAGAGCCACAGTGGTGATATGCTATGCGTCAGCCGGGGCAGGCACCACATTCCACAGCGGGATGACCCGGGTTCAGGCACAGGATGGTGCGGAGCTGCGCCTGATAAAGGTGCAGATGCTTTCCGATAAGGATATCCATGTGGATCATGTGGCTGCGGCGGCAGACGTCCGGTCAAAGATAGAGGTGCTGCTGGCGGAGCTTGGAGCAAAGCAGTCCGTTGCAAACTGCAATATCGACCTGCATGGAGAAAGCAGTGAGGCTCGAATTGACTCTGTCTATTTGGGTGATAGAGAAAGGACGTTGGATATCAACTACCGTATCGCCCATCTGGTAAAAAATACAGTCAGCAATATCCTTTCCAGGGGTGTGCTGGCAGACAGGAGCGAAAAGGTGTTCCGCGGAACAATTGATTTTGCCGGCGGTGCATCCGGCTCAAAAGGGAAAGAAGAAGAATATACGGTTTTGCTCAGCCCTCATATCAAAAATATCTCCACTCCGCTCCTTCTATGCGGGGAGGAGGATGTGGAAGGCGCCCACGCCGCAAGCAGCGGCAAGCTGGACGAAACCAAGCTGTTTTATCTGATGACCCGGGGGCTCAGTGAAACCGAAGCTAAAAAAATTATTGTGGAAGCATCCTTTGCGCCGATTCTTGAGAAAATTACCTGCGAAGCCCTGCAGGAACGGGTTTTCTCTTATATAAAGGAGCGATTGAGCCATGTATAATCCCTATGTAAAGGACTTTCCTATTTTGAAACATACAATAAACGGGAAAAGGCTGGTTTATCTGGATAATGCCGCTACCACGCAGAAACCCGCAGTCGTGATCGACGCGCTGCGCGATTATTACAGCCTGAACAACGCCAACCCCCATCGGGGGGCATATTCCCTGAGCGTTCGGGCAACTGAGCTTTATGAATTTGCACGGGAAACGGTAAGGGATTTTATCGGAGCGGAAAAGACACAGGAGGTCATTTTTACCAAGAACGCAACCGAAGCCTTCAACCTGCTGGCATACAGCTATGGTATGAACACCATTCAGACAGGCGACGAGATTGTGATTTCCATTATGGAGCATCACAGCAACCTTATCCCCTGGCAGCAGGTGGCAG
The DNA here is from genome assembly GCA_023405875.1 of Bacillota bacterium. Taxonomy (GTDB): domain Bacteria; phylum Bacillota; class Clostridia; order Lutisporales; family Lutisporaceae; genus BRH-c25. The sequence goes on from JAEXXN010000604.1 coordinate 4,737, forward strand.
CGGCGAAGGGAGCAAAGCTCCTCTACCTGTATTCAGACGAAAACGGAGTTATTCCCGACGAGGAAATAGAGAAAAAAATATCCGCCAAAACTAAAATTGTTTCCGTCACCCATGTATCCAATGTATTGGGAACCGTCAATCCTGTGAAAAGCATCGTCAGGAAAGCCCATGAGGTTGGCGCTGTCGCAATTCTGGATCTGGCCCAAAGCGTTGCCCATATGAAGACAGATGTCAGGGAGCTGGACGCGGATTTCGCAGTTTTTTCAGGGCATAAGATGTTTGGGCCTATGGGCATCGGCGTTCTATACGGCAAAGAAAAATATCTGGAGGCCATGCCTCCCTTCCTGTTTGGCGGGGATATGATCGAGTATGTGACCGAGCAATCGGCAACCTTTGCCCCCCTCCCTCAAAAATTTGAAGGAGGAACGCAAAATGTCGGGGGCGCTGTGGGCCTTTCCGCTGCGATACGGTATATCCGGGGTATTGGATTTGACGATATCCGGAGGATGGAAAACAGGCTTACCTCCTATGCCCTGCAAAGGCTGAGTGAGAACCCATATATCACTGTTGTGGGCTCACGTAATACCGAAAACCGGTCAGGGGTTATTTCATTTCATTTGAGAGACGTACACCCCCATGATGTAGCATCCATCCTGGACGCGGACGGAATCGCAATCCGCTCCGGACATCACTGTGCACATCCGTTGATGAAGTATCTGGGCGTAACTGCTACCTCCCGTATCAGCCTGTGCTTTTACAACACCACTGAGGATATCGATATGCTTGCTGAAAGCCTGAAACATGTCAGGAGGTGGCTGCGCCTTGGATCTTAATGATATTTATACCGAAGTGATTTCGGAACATAGTATTTCTACAAAAAACAAAAGGGAAATTCAAAATCCCGATTTAGTATTGGAGGGCACTAATCCAAGCTGTGGTGATGAAATCAAGATTGCGGCCAAGATTTCAGACAAAACGATCACAGACGTGGCGTTTACCGGATCGGGATGCGCTATTTCACAGGCCTCAGCTTCCATTATGGCGGACTTGATACGGGGAAAGACGCTGGATGGGGCCCAGTCGCTGATTTCGCTTTTTCTGAAAATGATCAAGCGCGAAGTCACTGACGATGCGCTCCTGGATGTGCTGGATGAGGCTGTTGCACTCAAAAACATTTCCAATATGCCGGCACGGGTGAAATGTGCTGTTCTGGCATGGCATACCTTGCTGGAGGCAATCAAGGAGCAAAAGGAATAGCAGTATGAACCAAGCCCCATGTTAAATG
>JAEXXN010000172.1 GCA_023405875.1 Bacillota bacterium
TTCCAGCAGGATGATCCGGATAATGTGCCTTTTTTCAAGGGCAAAATCTACTAGCCTTTCATAATAGACTTCAGAATTTTTCCAAAAGAACTGCATTGCCTCCTCATTGATAAAATGAAGTCGGTCATGCTTAATATCAAGTCTCCCGTCGCCAACCATCCGCACAATGTTATCATGGATAAAATCCATGGCAACAGAGGTAACACTATTGAAAAGTGAATCTATCAGGTAATCCAGTATATGTTCCTTACTTTTAAAATAGTAGTATATCAGGGCTTTATTGACCTTTGCCTCCTCTGCGATCTCATTGACTCTTGTCGCATCAAAGCCTTTTTCTGAAAAAAGCTTTATCGAAGCATTGAGGATTCTTTCCCTGGATTCGTTGTTTTCGATATGCTCCATAGCTCTTACCTTTCTATTAACTAACCGGTCGGTTAATTTTATTATACCGCTTTTTCCCTTATTGTCAAGAAGTATGCTTATTTTAATATTGCAATCCTTCCGGCTGTTTTATCCTAAAGGCCTCTGTTTTGAGGATTCCCAAGCTGCTCAGCAGATATTACCGCTCCTATGAGCTCCCCTTATATATCAGTTAAACAATGCAAGTATCCCATTTATAGCTTTCGTAATTGGTTCTACCAAAGCGCTGCAGGTTTTTGCAGCTTCAAGTATGCCCTTAGCCGACAGTTCATACCATTGACGGCGGGGGTTTGAGCTTACCAGCTCCTTAACGAACACTTCCAAATCATTGGCAACCTGTTTCGCCAGTTCCTCAGGGAGCTGCTCGCACAGCTTTGCGACATTGGAATTTACTTCTCTGAGCATTTCCTGGAGCTTTTCTTCCTGGTCGCTCCGGGGTTTAAACCCCTCTGTTACTATATGGCTATTTTCTATTGTTCCGGCTACCGCTATACTTCCCTTAAAGACGTTACCATCACCTATATTTACTGATATCTTTGTCATTGCAGCACCTCCCGTATTTTCAACCATACCAGGCTTAAATATAATTTCGCTTCCGTTAATTGTGATTATCTGCTCTGCAATAATAACCGGCTGTGGTTCCAGCTTCGCCGGGGAAGTGTATGTCTTGACCTTGTTATATATGCTTCTCCTTACTTTTTCAAGCCGCTGGAGCAAAAACTCCCGCTCCTCCTGATTGGTAATATCCTCATAGCTGTTTACCACTTCAACAAGCTTATCGTAAGGTAACCCATACCTGTCTTTCTTCGATAAGCTGCGGATCGCCGAATCTATATATTCCTGAACAGCTTCCGAAGCCTTGCTGCCCTTGTTAATTATTATCGTGCCTTGCTCTATAGCCCTCAAAACCTGCTTCAGGGCTTCACGCTCCGCATTCAGCTTCAATAAACCTATCCTCAGTCTTCTGATATAGTCCTTATCAGCAAAATAGCCTTTTTCTATCAACCATACTCTGATTCTTGTATTTCTTTTTTTATCAAGTATTATTGTATGCGAAAGCTTTATATCGGATTGTTCATTTGCATCCACCAGCCTGACACCCTTCGGCAGCTTTTCAACCTCCCAGCTATTATAATCGACAAGCATCATAGGATTCCCGCCCTGAACCCAATGCCTGTCCAGGCATACTCCGTCGGGCAAGGGATATTTTGTAGTCCCGTGAAGGTATAATGCGGCCAGCTTGTCGCCGGTATTTTTCAGTTCATATTTTTTGTCGTCCTCATTGACCGGAGGTATCACTGTGTGCAATTCCATAAGCTCCATTAATAAATGCAACAGATCACTGCCGCTTAGCGTATGAAAATAAAAATTCTCTTTATCTATATTCTTAAACCCGACTTCCACCTTGCAGGTTACATGGTTTTCAGAAAAAAAACGCCTGAAAACACAGGTCGGTATAAAGCTTTTATACTTTCTGCCCAATCTGTATTTCCCCAGGGCAGGAAAACGCAAAGCTCGGTTCGCCTGGCTATAGACACTTTCTTCATATGCCAGTCCCGTCGCATTGAACCGGTTGCGTAAAGGCCCAAAGCACCTTATAAACTCGCTCCCGTACGGGTCGATAAAGGGCAGGCACGGACCGGCAAGCTTATATGTATCACAATCCAAAAGACTCCTTATATCTGCAATGGGAAATTGAACAGCTATGAACATATAAATACCTCCCCATTATGAAAAAATCCCCTAAACGTCGAACGTTGGGGGATCTTGAGCTGTGGTCCGGAATGCATATCGCTTCAATAAATCTTACTCCATCAAAGCCTGCTCATCCCAGGCGGGTGTCCCTACTTGGGCTCCCATACGCCAGCTGCCAGCTCACACCGTAACTGAATACGGACACTCGTCAGAATAAGCCGATCCGCTGTCGGCTCACTTCATCAGAGACTACTATCATAATTTTACCACATGTACCATAATAAGTAAACACAATATCCCTATACAATTATTTTCCCTCGTATTCCAGAAGCTCTGACACCGTCACAAACCGGTACCCCTTCTCCTGCAAGCTTGATACAATATCCTTTATCGACTCCAGGGATTTTCTTTCTTCGTTATCATACATTACGTGCAGAAGGATAATTGATCCGGGTACTATATTGTCATTCACATGATCTACGATTTTTTCCGTACTTGCAGCTATTTCGGGATATGAATCCGGAGCTATATTCCACATGATTGTCTTCCTGTCATTCCTGCTCAGATAATATGGCAGAAGCAGAAGCTTCTTGCCGTTAGGCGGCCTGAAATGTATTTCACCCTTGTAGCCTGCTTGCTATTTATCTGCTGATACGGAAGGTCCCTTTAGAAAAGGGAAAAAGCTTCAGTTTAATAAGCATATATAAGGCAATCAGACACTCTGACAGACCCACTATGAAAAATATAACATGCAGGTAGTGTATGGATTGCAATATATAGCATTGAATCAATATCCATGCCGTCAGTATACAGCCAAACCCGCCGCTGATATATGGATGAAGCTTCAATTTACGTTTTACAGCTAAGAACGCAGCCAGATGTCCCAGTCCAATTACACAAAACAAAAACAAACCGGGAATCAGGAAGCTGGTAAAGGGTCCTTTTTTCAATACATCTGCCGGCATGCCGAACAGAGCTCCATAAGGATCAGTAATACCCAGAGCGCCTCCGAACAATGCCCCTATGCCGACTATAAGCTGAATAACCGATTGGATCGCATATATCCTTTTCATACAGCATCACTTCTTTCTGCTCATATTTCAGACTTACATCATATTATACTCTGTTTATAGTAAATGTGAACAGGAAATAATACCAGGCGCCAAACCTTAGGGGTTGTCGCACAAGTGGGAGGATGCGCAATATAAGAGCGGAACGGTTTAGAACCGTTCCGTTTGTTGCACATTCTTCTTTTTATGCAACATTCTCTTTTGTCCGGTGCCTGGGCTTTGTTATGTGCCGCTCTTTATTTTTCCACCCAAAGAGGGATTTCTACGCTTACCTTGAACAAATCCCCGTCTATCTCTATTTTAAATTTCCCGCCTTGAAGAGCTGTCAGGCTTTGTGCAATAGAGAGTCCCAGCCCTGAGCCTTCAGTGGTTCTGGATACGTCCCCCCGCACAAAGCGCTCGGTCAATTGCTCCGGTGGAATATCCAGGGGAAAGGCCGACATGTTTTTTATTGTAAAGGAACCGTATCCACTGCCTTCTGTAAGATTTATATATACCCTTGACTGAGGCATGGAATACTTTATCGCGTTTGAAAGCAGGTTTTCAATAATACGCCACATCTGCTTCCCGTCGGCATTTACATATGTGTTCTTTTCTTCGGCATTGATCCGTATGTCCAGCTCCGATTCCTTTATCTTTTCCTCATACTCCCCGCAGGCCTGAAGCACAAGCTCATGTAAATCGACCTTCTCCGCATTGACGGTCAGGTTGCCGCTGGAGGCCTTACTTGCCTCTACCAGGTCTTCAACAAGCTGCTTCAGCCTTGCTGACTTTTCCTCCAGAATGCTTACGTACTCTTCTGCCTTCTCATTGTTGAGCTCCTCCTTCTTCAGCAGGTCCACATAGTTTACTATGGAGGTCAGCGGGGTTTTCAGATCATGGGATACGTTTGTTATAAGGTCGGTTTTCATGCGTTCCCCTTTGACAGCTTCTGCCACCGCTCTTTTCAACCCATCCTGTATATTCTCGATATTCTCTGCCATGTCCGAGAAGGCTATGGATATTTCAGAGCTGTTTACCGGGTAGTCCAGGTTCCCGTCCGATATCTCCTTCACGGCTTTCATTATTTGCGTCACCGAAAGCAGCGCCTTCACGACAAAGTATAAAGCCACGGCATTGAATATAATAAGCAGCGCTGTAAATATCGGTTCCTGGGCTCCGTTGTTCAGGTCCACACCCAGGTCAAACAATATTCCGTTGACCAGGCCATAGCCGAGGAGAAAAAGCAGCACCGACGGCTTGAAGGTATTCTGAGTGAAAAGTATCCTGACCAGGGTGTAGGACAGTGTATTTCTGAAAATCCTCCCGGCTTTGGCTTGCCTTATCATTGACAGCACATAGACTATGCCTATAAAAGCATCTATGCTGAGAATAGCAAACAGCACTATCCAGGATGCCATATTATTGGGATTAAACGTGTTTCCTGCAATCAGTACCGATATGACCGCCGCAGCCAACACCAGCAGCAAGTGAACATCGGTATGCAGCCTGTCGATTGGCAGGAACTCAATTTCCCCGTCCTTTTCTTTTCTCCCGGCAACAATGGCAAGATAAGCAGCGGCGCAGACAAGCAGGATCAGGGATGCAACAAGTGCAGGGTAAACATAGGGAGCTATTGCTTTTATTCTCGAATACTCCATAAAGTCTTCATAGAAAATGTCTCCCGGCTTCAGCGGCTCTTGCAGCGCAGCATATACTTCATAATCGCCGCCTTCCAGCATCTTTTCAATTTCACTTCTGTACCAGGAAAAATTGTAATCTGCTTCCCACCTAAGCTGGCTTGCATAAACTTTTACACGCTGCTTTTTTATCAAATCCAGCGGCTGAGCCGCAGTAATATTTGTAATCGCCTCTCCGGTAAGAGTATTCCTTATATAGTACATGAAATTAATTGTATCGGCCAAGCGTTCCTTTATTTTATAAAAACGGTCTATATTTGCTGACTTCTCATCTTCAGACTTGCCGGAAGCTTTTATGCTGTCAACGCTCTTCAGCTTGACATTTGCTTCAACAGTATTGTGAAGCAGCCTTGAAAATTCCTCTCTGAAGTCGTAACTATCATAATATCTGCTGCTGTTCATAATACTCTGGTTCATCTCAACAAATGCCCAACCTCCCACAGCACTTATGAAGCAAAGCCAGACGAGCACCACAGCAACGATCTTGGTCCCCGTAGCATATCTAATATCTTTCGATTTTATATCCAATACCCCACACCACCTTCAAATATTTCGGCTCCTTCGGGTTTATCTCTATCTTTTCCCTTATGCGCCTTATATGTACCGCTACCGTGTTCTCAACAGAATAGGAGGGCTCATTCCATACCTTCTCATATATCCGGTCTATGGAAAAAACATGCCCCATATTCTTCATAAGGAACAGCATTATCCCGTACTCTGTAGCGGTAAGCCTTACTATTTCCCCGTCAACACGCAGCTCCTTCGCCTCCTCATCAAGCTCCAGGCCGCCTGTTCTCAATATATTGCTTCTTTCAGCCATACTCCCCAGCGCGGTATACCGGCGCATCTGGGATTTTACCCTCGCCATCAGCTCCAGAGGATTGAAGGGCTTGGTCACATAGTCGTCTGCTCCGAAGTTCAAGCCTGTAATCTTATCGGTATCCTCCGACTTTGCCGACAGGATTATTATCGGTATGTTCTGTTCTTCCCTTATTTTGATGGTTGCTGAAAGCCCGTCCATTTCAGGCATCATTACATCCAGCAGTATAAGATGTATGTTCTGCTCGGATAAAGCCCTCAATGC
>JAEXXN010000190.1 GCA_023405875.1 Bacillota bacterium
GTATATGCAGGTCCTGCCGTAAAAGACCATACTGTCCTTTTGTGCCCAATCCTTCAATTGCGCATTGGTAGCAGGGAATTCCAGCACATCAGCCTTTTCAGGCTGTACCGGTGCTTTTACCTTGAAATCCGGAGAATAATTGCTGTTAAAGGACTTTTTCTGTGCATCTGTAATCAATTCAATTGTATTTCCATTGCTTCTTCTGCCATAGAACTTTTTAGAATAACTGACGGTATCATAAAAGACAGGACTTTTCTCTATCCTGAGATTGCCGTTGGTATGATACGGTCCGTGGCTTTCATCCCCTGAGGTCCACCAGATATTGTCGCCGTCATCATTACTTACATATACATGGTGCACAAACTGCTTTTTCCTTATTTTTGCTTCAATAGTCCTTGTCAAGCCCGGGTTGCTTTTGGTCCAGCCTGTTGATTTTATTGTTATGAACCTGTCGGTATCGCTGGGCCTTGTAACATTCAACCGGTAGAAACCGTCCATAAAAGCTATCGGTACATTTTGCATAGCATCACTTGCCGCAGTGCTGTAGAAATTAACATTGTCGTTAAGATGCCAGAGATAGGCATTATATCCGGCCTCCGCATATTCCATGGCTTTTTTGCTGGAATCGTCCATTATATTGAATCTCGTCTGAGAGTCCAACATGCTGAGGGAGGTAAAACCGAATATCACAGCTATGGTGAGCACTATCAAAACCAGCGGTAAGGCAGCGCCCCTGTTGTTTCTCAAGGGATTCATAATAATTCAACTCCTTTCTGGTACCTCGTAACATATATCCCCTTCCGGGGTCGGCTAGGCACTAATCAGCCTGTGTCCTGCTCTTTGAAACCAGATACCCCTGTACCTCTATGTCATTGGGTTCACCGTCAATAACCAGCTTCATCCGGAGCTTTCTCCTGTAATCGGGGGCTTCCTGGCTGTCCTCATCAACTATCCTTATGGCCTCCTGTTTGGTAAAAATATCAGTATTTATAACATTTCTCACTACAGTTTCCGCAGTGCCGAAGGCACCGGTATAGCTGTAAGGATATACCGTGCCGGAAGCTTTTTTCACATCCTTCTGCAGGTTCCCGCTTACCAGCTTGTACCTCACTATTTCGGGTATGTTTTTACCATCCGAATTGTCCACATCGGTATATATATGTATTTCAGCAGCGCTGATCCAGTTCAGTACATCCTTTGTTTCTTCGGCCTTTTTGGCCTGGTTTGCCTCATTGTATATATTTATCTGAAACAGCCTTAACTCCTCCGACACATCAAAGGTACGGTTAACGCTGGCGAAGCTCCTCTGGGTAAGGAACAGCATATTGTAGCCCAGAAGAAAAACTACTGCTATGAGAGGGATCACCAATACCAGCTCCACCAGTGTAAAGCCGCCGTTTTTATATGCAGGCCTTTTCCCATATACTTTCATAACAAGGTACCTCTTTCTACTTTTTTACGAGACTGCAATAATTCCTGTCCTGTACCAGCTTCATTCCATAGGAGTTGACCAGGGTGTCCACTTCCTTGTTGTCTATTGTGAACTGCAGGGTGTTTGCGGTTATATTCTGGGACGTCCTGATGCTTATATTGAACTTGTTGTTTACACCGCTTACAGCCTGGGTAATTACCTTATCGGTATATGCAATGGAGGTGCTGTCCTGGTAAAGAGAAAAAGCCATTGTGTCAATACCGCTTATTTCCGAGGTAAACTCCACCGTCAGGGTTACTCTTCCATCCGCTTCATTTTTGAAGCTTCCTTCCTTCAAGCCGTAGGCCAGCTTAAGCTCCTTGTTGGTCACTTCACCTTCTTTGTAATCAAAGCTTCCATTCCAGAGATTTCCGCTTTCAGGCTCTACGAAATAGTAGCTGTTTGTTCCGTTTGTAAGGCTGTGCTCATAATCCCAGGTCCTCCAGAGCTTTTTCGATAAAAGTCCGGTCAGGCTGGTATCAAGGTCATATACTCCCGTATCCCCTTCCGGAGGGTCATATATTGGATCCAGCTTCACATATGTACTGTTCATCAAGGCTTCCGGGTAACCCTTCAGCTTTATATATGCCGGGTAGTCCACATAGAATATCTGTTCAAGATAGTCCTCTGTTGTTGCCTTAACCTCCACCTGCACCTGGTACACCCAATCCTCGTTGTTGACAGGCCCTTTTGTTCCTGTGGGCCTTGCCACCATATCCCCCGCCTCCCACTCCTGTGGGAAAACATAGTATTTGGCATTGGCAAGCTCGGTAAAGAAGGCTTCTCCCTTTTCATCGGTCCTGCTCCAGGAAACCATGGTATTGCTCAGGTTATTCACCACAATCTTTACATTCTTGGCCGGATTGGTAAAGTCCTCACCGGTTACCGTCCTTATCTTCAAGGGCACATAGGAGGACAAGGTCCTCTCCCCCTCAAAGGCTATAAGGGTTCCGATGACTGAATAGCTTCTTTCTGTTCCCGATATAGGGTCCCTTGCCTTAACCGTCACATCGGCCTTTTTTATCGCATTGGCTACAAACTCTCCGGTAGAGGACTCTGCGCTTTCCCAGTATATGCTGGTCAGCAGGCTGTACTCAACGCCCTGTATCCTTTTGGGATTAGAGCCCGGCTCATTGAGATAAAGGTTTTCCTTTACTGTTCCCTTAGGTGAATAACCTGTTGAGTCAAGACCCAGGGCGGTATTGTAATCCAGCGTCTTCAGCCACTCCACCTGGGTATAGGCCAGGTTCATTGCAGTAAGCTTTATATTGTTCCACTTTGAATATTGTACCGAGTACATAGACATTGGCAGCATAAAAAGAGCTATTATTGCAAGCAATGCTATAGATACTATTATTTCAACCAGAGTAAAGCCTTTGTTGTGCTGCTCACCCATGGATGCTACCTCCTATGGAAGGAATGTTTGAAAATACCATTGGATTATCAGATCGCCATAAAATAATGTGATAATAAAGGCGACGCTTATAAAGGGTCCGAAGGGTATGGCGTCCTTTCTTCCTTTCTTCCCTGAAAGCAGCAGATACAAGGAAACCACCGCCCCTATTATAAAGGCTGCCAATATATTTAAAAGCGTTCTTTTCAGTCCAAGTATAAGTCCCAATACAGCTATCAGCTTTATGTCCCCGCCGCCCATGGCACCCCCCGATGCTATTGCGATCACCAGGAACAAAAGCCCTCCGCACAGGAAGCCATACAGGCTGTCCAACAGATGGACAGGGGCTCCGGCAATAAGGTAAGCTGCTGCCTTATATATAACCGTTGCGGCTAAAATCAGCAAAACAAGGCCATCGGGTATTATCTGCCGGTAATAATCAATGATGCATATAATTAAAAGAACACTTGCCATAAAGCAATAAAATGCGGCTTCAATTGTCAAGCCGTAATAATGATATATAAATAAATAAAAAATGCCGTTAAACAATTCTATAATAGGATATTGAGGGGAGATGCCCTCCCCGCAGTACCTACATTTGCCCCGCAGGGATAAATAGCTCAATACCGGTATAAGGT
>JAEXXN010000245.1 GCA_023405875.1 Bacillota bacterium
GGATACTGGTTGTTGCGGCTGATATTATTGAAAGGATCGCTGACTTTGATAAGGACAGGGTGCTGGTGCTGGCCAATGATGATTGGCATGCCGGCGTCATCGGTATTGTGGCGTCGCGGCTGGTAGACAGGTATAACCTTCCGTCCTTTGTAATGTCCAGGGATGGGGAGCTGTGCAAGGGCTCCGCAAGAAGCACCAAGGGTTTCAATATATTTGAAGCCATGTCAAGGCACAGTGAGCTTTTTGAAAAGTATGGCGGACATGAGATGGCCGCAGGCTTTACAATAAGGACAGAGAGAATTGATGAGCTGAGAAAAAGCATGAATGAGGAAGTACTCCGGATCATGGGAAAGGACAGGCTATTGCCTGAGCTTGCAGTAGATTACAGGCTTTCACCGAAGGATATAAATATTGATACCGTCAGAAAGCTCAAGCTCATGGAACCTTTCGGTGCGGGAAATCCCAGCCCGGTTTTTGTCTGCAGGGGACTCTCGGTTTTGTCCTCCAAGGCAGTAGGCAGTGAGTTGAAGCATCTGCAGCTTTTGGTCTATGACGGAGTGAATGAAATAAAATGTATAGCATTTAATATGGGAAGTATGCAAAAAGTATTATCAATCGGCAGAAAAATTGATATAATATGTAGTGTTGAAAACAACATCTGGAACAACTATGAAAGCGTGCAGCTGAACATAAAGGATGTTAAGCTTATAACGCATCAGTAGAAGATTTTTCCGTTGAAGAAAAATTTTCTTGCCTTTGTGCGTTTCAACGATAAGATACCGTCACCTATAGAAGTGGACGACATCTATCGACTCGTTACAAAATAAAAAATGGGGGTAATGCTAATGGATCTGCAAAAGTATATAAGATCTATTGAAGATTTTCCGACTGAAGGTATAAGCTTCAAGGATGTAACCACTCTTCTGAAGGATGGTGATGCTTTCAAATATGCTGTCAAAGCTCTTGCCGATAAATTGAAGGATATGAAGGTAGACCTTGTTGTAGGCCCTGAAGCCCGGGGCTTTTTATTTGGCGCTCCGGTAGCATATGAGCTTGGCGTAGGCTTTGTTCCGGTCAGGAAGCCCGGAAAGCTTCCGGCAGAAACGATCAGCTATGAATATGAACTGGAATACGGCAAAGACGCTTTGCAAATACACAAGGACGCAATAGAAAAGGGTGCAAGGGTGGCAGTGGTGGATGACCTTCTGGCAACAGGCGGAACAATACTGTCGGCTGTAAAGCTGGTAGAGCAGCTTGGGGGCGAGGTTGTGCATATCTCCTTCCTTATAGAGCTGGAATTCCTGAATGGAAGAAATAACCTTAAGGGCTATGATATCAGCTCTATAATCAAATATTGACGATAAACAGTGAAAAATATCATAATGTATTTGATAAATATTTATAAATGTAATAAAATGGAGTAAACCTCTTAAAGCTGGTATAACCAGCTTTTTTGGCAGTTATATATTTGGCGGAAAGCATTTTACATAAATGCTTCAGCTTTCGCGTAAATATTCCCGTGGTTTTATTGAATTTGCGCCCCCTGTTTTGGAGGCACTATGCTATGAGATATATCATAAAATGATGTAAAATAAACAATCAGAAGTTGGTGTTGAGTATGCTACAGGATTTGATGAATATTATAAAGAAATATAACCCTAATAACGATGCGGAAATCGTTGAAAGGGCATATAATTATGCAGTTAAGGCCCATGACGGACAAAAGAGGGTATCAGGAGAGGATTATATCATCCACCCGCTGGAAGTGGCCAAAATACTTGCGGAATTGAATATGGACAATGTTACTATAGCTGCAAGCATGCTCCATGATGTTGTAGAAGACACCAAAAGCACCTACGAGGATTGCAAGAGCATTTTCGGTGAAGAAATTGCAATGCTTGTCGACGGAGTTACAAAGTTGGGCAAGCTTGAATATAAGACCAAAGAGGAACAACAGGCGGAAAGCCTGAGGAAAATGTTCATAGCCATGGCAAAGGATATAAGGGTTGTGCTTATAAAGCTTGCCGACAGGCTCCACAACATGCGTACCCTGAAATATATGCCCGTTGAAAAGCAGAAGGAAAAAGCCAAGGAGACAATGGAGATATATGCTCCTATTGCCCACAGGCTTGGAATATCGAAGATAAAGTGGGAGATGGAGGACCTGGCGCTCAGATACCTTGAGCCCAATGAGTACTATGAGCTGGTAGACAAGGTGGCAAAGAAGCGGAAGGAACGCGAGGATGAGATCAACCATGTCATGGAGATCCTTAAAGAGAAATTTAAGGAAGTAGGGATAGAAGCCCATATAGAAGGACGGCCCAAGAGCTTCTACAGTATATACAGGAAAATGTACTACCAGAATAAGAGCTTTGAGCAGATATTTGACCTTACAGCTGTAAGGATAATTGTTGACACGGTAAAGGACTGCTATGGCGTACTGGGTATAGTACATACACTATGGAAGCCCATACCCGGCAGGTTCAAGGATTATATAGCGATGCCCAAGCCAAATATGTACCAGTCCCTTCACACTACACTTCTGGGTTCTGACGGTCAGCCCTTTGAAGTGCAGATAAGGACCTGGGAAATGCATAAAACCTCTGAAATAGGAATAGCAGCCCATTGGAAATACAAAGAGGGAAGGACCTCCCAGTCTGAATTTGATGAGAAGCTCAAATGGCTGCGGCAGATGCTTGAATGGCAGAATGAGATAAAAGACACAAGGGAATTCATGGAGACCCTGAAGGTGGATTTGTTCACAGATGAAGTATATGTATTTACCCCAAAGGGTGATGTAGTTGATTTGCCGGTGGATTCAACCCCCATCGATTTTGCATATAAGATACACAGTCAGATAGGCAACAGGTGTATCGGGGCAAAAATCAACGGAAGGATAGTACCTTTGGATTACAAGCTTCAGAACGGAGATATTGTAGAGATCATTACCTCCGCTGCTGCAAACGGGCCCAGCAGAGACTGGCTGAAGATAGTAAAAAGCTCTCAGGCTAAAAATAAAATAAGACAGTGGTTTAAAAAGGAAAAAAGAGAAGAGAATATTCAAAAGGGAAAAGAACTGCTGGAAAAAGAAATACGCAGGCATGGTTATACGACTACACAGTTGCTGCGGCAGGAATGGATCGAAATCATATCCAAAAAGTTCAGCCTCCACAGCGTGGATGACGTATATTCCTCCCTTGGCTATGGCGGTCTTACCTCCAATCAGGTAATAACCAAGCTGAAGGAAGAATTCAGGAAGACACAGAAGCTTGACGAACGGGAGGAAGAGATTGTCGAGCGCCAGGTGGAGAAAGCCCAGGAAAGGGCTGCACGGCACAAGAATACCGGTGTAAGGGTCAAAGGTGTTGAGAATATACTGATAAGGTTTTCCAAGTGCTGCAATCCGGTGCCCGGGGATGAGATAGTAGGATATATTACCAAGGGAAGGGGAGTCTCGGTCCATCAGAAGGACTGCCCCAATGTTTCAGATCTCATGAATGAAGAAGAACGCTTCATTGAGGTGGAATGGAATACCCAGACAAAAGTATCCTATAATGCAGATGTTGAAGTGCGGGCAACCGACAGAAAGGGCCTGCTGGCTGAGATAACCACCATAATAGATGAAAGCAAGGTAAACATCGGTTCCTTTCACTCAAGGACTACCAAGGATAAAGTGGCTATTATAAATTTTATATTGGAAATCAATGATATTGAGCAGCTTAACAAGCTGATAAGGAAGTTCAGGAAGATCGAAGGAGTAATAGACGTATTCAGGGCCAAGCAATAATAAGCAGGGCTCTGTAGGGACGACCGGTGGTCGTCCGAAAAGAACAGACAGGAGGACAATCATGCGCGCAGTGATACAGAGGGTCAATAGTGGAAGCGTCACTGTTGACGGAAATGTTGTAGGGAGCATAGGAAAAGGCTTTGTTGTTTTGCTTGGAGTCAGTGAAAAGGATACGACAGAGGATGTAGTGTATATGGCGGACAAGATAGTGAACCTGAGGGTGTTTGAGGATGAGGATGAGAAGATGAATCTGTCCTTGCAGGATATCAAGGGTGAGCTGCTGGTGGTTTCGCAGTTCACCTTGTATGGAGATTGCAGAAAGGGAAGACGGCCTAATTTCATGAGTGCAGCCAGGCCGGAAAAGGCAGAGGAGCTGTACGTCGACTTTGTCAGAAGGTGCAGGGAAATGGGTGTGAAGACAGAGACCGGAACCTTCCAGGCCGCCATGACCGTAAATATTGAAAATGACGGACCTGTTACAGTAATTGTAGACAGTGAGAAGTTAATATAACGAGG
>JAEXXN010000377.1 GCA_023405875.1 Bacillota bacterium
ACCTTAGCTCCATCAACATTTTCTGATTTATTACCTGATTTATTTCCTACCGGCTTTAATCCAATAGTTCCACTCCATGTTTTAAATCCTGATGAAAGAGAAGTCGCTGTAGATGCAGAGTCTGGTGCAAATGATGTTGCATCATGAGTTGTTTGATATCCTACTGCCTCAAAATCCTGGAAGTTCATTTTGTCTAAAGCCATTTGATTATGTTTATTAGTTCCACCGTAAATTTGAGCTGAGTTTACTTGAACTGCTGCCATTCCATCCCCGATAAACATAAATATATACTTAGGGGCATTTCCTGTCACTGTTGGCGCTACCGCCGCAGATTGTGCTTCCACTACCAACGATGATTTGCCAATAAGCGCCGCACCTGTTGCAAAAGATAACAGCATAACTAAACAGAATAACGATGCCAGTAAACGCTTAGACATTTTAAAATTCTTAAACATAACATACCTCCAAAAATTATTTTACTACGTTTATAAGTATAGGGCTGTTATGTTAAAAGTAAATTATGGAAAAGTAATTTTCATGTGAAATCTATGTGAAATTTTACCCGGTACTTTACTGTATAATCCCACTTGATTTTATATTGATATTTAAGCCCTCTTTTTATCCCCAATAGCAGCTGATATGCCCTTAACAGATGCAGGCAATTCTAGAAATGAGTCCTTGATAACAATCTTTTTCATTCACTAATGCCATAGCTGATGAATATTATGGAGTATTAAGACTTACTGGGGTTTAGCGGTGGACAAGGTAGTCGAGCTGAAAATGTGACTATGAATAAGTTAAGTGGCTTAAATGTTTATTATCATTTAGCCACTTAACTTATATTTTTTAACTTATATTTTTTAACTTATATTATTATCTTTAAAAAACTCTCATAGCACAATAGTAAAATGTCATTTCATAATCATAACTGTTTATTTTCCTTACTTTTATTCTGCTTACCTAGCAATAGTCCAGATATAAGTACCCCTCCCCAGAACCCCATAATATTTAAAATAAATGGGATTATGCCGCAGGCAATATTGTCAATTGCTCTATTGGGGAAATCATAAAAATACTCTAATCCATAACTAGGAGACCCAAACCAGATCATTAGCGGTATTATTAATGATGCCATATCCTTAGCTATTGTAACCAACACAAAACAAAACAAGTGAATACCCCAATATATTAACATAAATTTGTAATACCTAAAATCTTTTATTACTCCCCAGCAGAAACTGAAAAGTACCCAGGATAACAGATAGATAGTAGTTACTACCATATTAAAAGATGTAGCAGCAGTGCCCATTAACGAGTTATCCCAGTTCAGATATATCGCAATGGATGTAATGGTTATGGTAAATAATGCTATCACTATCTTTTTAGATTTTTCCATCATTACATTCCCCGTTACATTATTATGTTTTTTATGTGGTTGCAACCATACATATCTTAACATAAAGCAAGACCATATTCCATATTTCTGTATGTTTGGTATATATCGTTATGCAATTGGTAAAAATGTGTGTCCTACTGTCCACATAGCGCCATAAGCAGAAATACTAAAGAATCCTTCCCGGATTCTTTTTTCATTCACTAATGCCATAGCTGATGAATATTATGGAGTATTAAGACTTACTGGGGGTGTAGCAGTGGACAAGGTAGTTGAGTTGAAAAACGTAACTATGAACTACCATACTCTAGACGGTGAAACCCAGGCCATCAGCAATCTGTCCCTGGAGGTGGTCAGAGGAGAATTCGTAAGCATAGTAGGCCCTTCCGGCTGTGGCAAGTCAACCTTGCTTTCACTTGTTTCAGGACTCATAAAACCATCTGTAGGAGAAATTCTGGTTGATAATGAGCCTGTTTCCGGGCCATCCAACAATGTCGGCTATATGCCGCAGAGAGACCACCTTTTTGAGTGGCGCACAATACTGAAGAATACCACCATCGGACTTGAAATTCAGAACAAACTGAATAAAGAGACTCTGAGAAATGCAGAAAGGCTGCTGGAGGAATACGGCCTGGGCGAATTCAAATATTATTATCCGAAGCAGTTGTCGGGAGGTATGCGGCAGAGGGCGGCACTGATAAGAACCCTGGCTGCCAATCCCGAGATCCTTCTTCTGGATGAACCCTTCTCATCTCTTGATTATCAAACGAGGCTGGCTATTTCGGAGGAGATCTGGCTTATAATCAAAAAAGAAAAAAAGACTGCTATTCTTGTTACTCACGATATAGCAGAAGCGGTATCCATGTCAGACAGGGTCATAGTGCTTACCCAGAGGCCGGCGGAGGTCAAGTCGGAGCATCAGATAGAGCTGACTACCAGCGAATGCAAGACACCGATAGCCTGCCGGGAAGCTCCGGAGTTCAGAGTCTACTTTAATAAAATCTGGAAGGAGCTGGATGTCCATGTCTGAAGAGCATATCGAGTTTATCAAGAAGGTAAAAGTAGAAAAAAACGCGATCCTGCTGTCCAGAATAATAATTCTGATTGCAATATTTGCCTTGTGGGAAGTTGCCGCCGTTATGAAGTGGATAGACCCCTTCATAATGAGCCAGCCTTCAAGGGTTGCAAGAACTATTGTAAGCCTTGCCAGGGACGGCTCGCTGTTCCTGCATACAGGGGTAACCATATATGAAACCGTTATAGGCTTCTTATCAGGTACCATTCTGGGTACACTTATCGCTATAATCCTTTGGTGGTCGGATTTTACCGCAAGAGTCCTTGATCCGTACCTGGTAGTGCTCAATGCACTGCCCAAGACTGCCCTGGGCCCGATAATACTCGTATGGGTCGGAGGCACCACCGGTTCAATAATAGTGATGGCTCTGCTTCTATCTATAATCGTCACTATACTCAATGTCTATCAATCCTTCAAAAGCTGCGATGAGGATAAAATAAAGCTGCTCAGGACCTTCGGTGCGACCAAGGTCCAGATTCTCAGGAAGGTAGTGCTGCCTTCCAGTATCCCCGAAATGATATCCACCCTGAAGATCAACGTGGGCTTATCCCTGGTAGGTGTCATTGTCGGTGAGTTCCTGGTGTCAAAGGCTGGCCTGGGTTATCTGATAATATACGGCGGTCAGGTTTTCAAGATGGACCTTGTTATGACCAGTGTCATTATTCTGGGTGTTGCAGCTGCAGTAATGTACCTGACGGTAGCCTGGATAGAAAAAAAATGCATTAAAAATCAAAAATAAAAAGGCTTCCACTGAAGCATTTCATTTTAACAACCAAGAAAGCCTTTTTGAAACTCATGTACGGAAAGTGGCACACTAAGGCAATTTATACTTTCCTATTCATAATAAAACATCCCGGATGCCATATAATAAGGCATCCGGGATGTTTTATTATATCAACCTTCACCGGTGGGTCGACAAGCTTTTACTGCTGCTACTTGCATAGATGACATGCTACAAAGTGATCAGGTTCAATTTCCTTCAAAACAGGTTCTTCCTTTGAACAAATTGCTTCTGCATAATTACACCGGTTTACAAAACGGCAGACCGGTTCCGGATTAATGGGAGAAGTTATCTCGCCGCGAAGCAGCACCCTTTCAGGACGATTGTGTATCCTGGGTACCGGAATCGCAGAAAGCAGCGCCTGTGTATACGGATGTACAGGATTTGCAAAAAGCCTCTCTGAAGGTGCCTTTTCGATCATACGACCCAGGTACATAACCGCAATATCATCAGAAAAATGGTTGACGACTGAAAGGTCATGGGTAATAAAAATATATGTCAATCCCATTTCTCGCTGAATTTTCTTCATAAGGTTCAGAATCTGTGCCTGAATGGAAACGTCCAATGCGGATACCGGCTCATCACAGATTATAAACCGGGGGTTCATAGCCAAAGCACGGGCTATCCCAATACGCTGACGGCGACCGCCGTCAAGCTCATGAGGATAGGTGTTGACCAGACGCTCCGCCAGGCCGACGGTTTCCATCAACTCCATAACACGCATGAAACGTTTGTCCTTATCGGGAATCATCTTGGAAAGAATAAGCGGCTCTTCAATAGTCTGTGTAATGGTTTTACGGGGATTCAAGGACGAAAACGGATCCTGGAAGATCAACTGCATATCTCTTCTTATATGACGCATTTCATTCTTATTGAGCTTGACTACATCTACACCATCGAATATGATCTGCCCGCTGGTGGGTTCTACAAGACGCAGGAT
>JAEXXN010000378.1 GCA_023405875.1 Bacillota bacterium
CTCCACTAAAGGTAGAAAACATAGTAGTCGGTGGTATGGCGATAGTCGCTTTTAACCAGGAGCAGAAAAACCGCATTTTGAGTAATACCAGGTTTTTTCAATTTATCGAACAACTAAGCGATCTGATATCAGGCAAGCTTGAAGCTGAGCAGTACGCACTTAAGCTGGAAAACTCTCTTGAAAAGAACATCGCCATTCTCAATGCGGTCCATGATGGAGTTATTGCTATTGACCGATATGGTGTAATTGAGCAGATAAATCATTCTGCCTCGAGCTTTTTCCATATTGACGGCGAACAATATATTGGAAGGAATATTGAGCAACTATTACCCCTATCAATTCTTGATGAAATAAATTCAGGGAACAAGCATTTTGTTGACAAGGAAGTCGGAATCCTCATAAATAATAAAAGGCACTATGTGTTCCTTACGGCTCAACCTGAAAACCGCCACAATATTTCCGGCGGTATCGTGCTTTCATTCAAAAATGCCAAGGAGATCACCTTCCTTGCGCGTAACATAAACTTGTCCGGCACCCAGCCCATAACCTTTGATAATATAATCGGCCAGAGCCCCGCGGTAAAAGCTGTAAAAGAGCTTTCCAAGCAAGTCGCCATAGGGGATTCAACCGTGCTGATACGCGGTGAAAGCGGCACAGGAAAGGAGTTGTTCGCAAGAGCAATTCATAATGAAAGCCTCCGGTCAAACGGCCCCTTCATCGCTGTCAATTGTGCGGCAATACCGGAGCCGCTTCTGGAAAGCGAGCTTTTCGGTTATGTCGAAGGTGCCTTCACGGGAGCAAGAAAGGGTGGAAAGCCGGGAAAATGCGAATTGGCTGCAGGCGGAACACTATTCCTTGATGAAGTGGGAGATATTCCTCTGTTCCTACAATCAAAGTTCTTGAGAATGCTTCAGGAAAGAACTATCGAAAGAGTCGGCGGCACCAAAACTATTCCCATAGATGTCCGTATCATTGCCGCTACCCACAGGGATCTGGAAGCAATGATCATCAGTAAGGAATTCAGGGAAGACCTGTATTACAGGATAAATGTCATTCCGATAGTGCTTCCTCCACTAAGGGAGAGAAAGGAGGACATATACGGCATAAGCACGCACTTCCT
Organism: Bacillota bacterium; assembly: GCA_023405875.1. Lineage (GTDB taxonomy): Bacteria > Bacillota > Clostridia > Lutisporales > Lutisporaceae > BRH-c25. Next base: position 1,121 of record JAEXXN010000378.1, read on the forward strand.
GAGCAAATATGCAATGCGTATGAAAAAGAATATAACAGATATTTCCAGCGAAGCAATCAAAGCCCTTGTCGATTACAGCTGGCCGGGCAATATCAGGGAATTGGAGAACTCCATAGAGTATGCCGTAAATGTCGAGACTACCGGAATAATCGGGCCTGAAAGCCTTCCCATGCGCATAAAAACCAATGCCGCGGCCTTAGCCCTCACTAATGAGAATCCTAAAAAGATCTTTGATATAATAAAAGATGTGGAAATGAGTGAAATTGTAGCTGCAGTAAACAGGTTTGGATGGACCACTACAGGAAAGCAGGCTGCTGCAGATTTCCTGGGGATCAGTCTTGCAACTCTTTATAGAAGGTTGAAAAAACAGATATAAAAAGAGCTGTTGATACTAAATCAACAGCTCTGCTTATTACTATTTCTGGCTATATCCGCCGTCCATCTTTTCCTTCAAGGTTGCCTGTGCTGCAGCAAGTCTTGCTATCGGCACTCTGAAGGGTGAGCAGGATACATAGTTCAAGCCTACCTTATGGCAGAACTCTACAGATGCCGGATCTCCGCCGTGCTCTCCGCAGATACCGAGCTTGATGTCCGGTCTTGTCTTTCTGCCGAGGTCTGCAGCCATCTGAACCAGTTTACCAACTCCATCCTGATCAAGAGTCTGGAATGGATCCTGTTCAAATATACCCTTATTCATGTATTCCTTTATGAACTTGCCTGCATCGTCTCTTGAGAAACCGTAGGTCATCTGTGTAAGATCGTTTGTACCAAAGGAGAAGAACTCAGCGGACTTTGCGATCTCATCGGCTGTTACAGCGCCTCTTGGTACTTCGATCATTGTCCCGTACATATATTTGAGGTCCAGGCCGGATGCTGCGATTATGCTGTCAGCAGTTTCCCTTACGACCTTCTCAATATATGTAAGCTCATTGACGTTGCCAACAAGAGGAATCATTATTTCAGGATGAACATCGATTCCCTTTTCCTTCTTCACATATACGGCAGCTTCAATTATAGCTCTAGCCTGCATTTCAGCCAGTTCCGGATAGGTTACCGCAAGACGGCAGCCTCTGTGGCCGAGCATCGGGTTGAACTCGTGCAAGCTTTCCACCCTTGCTTTAAGTGCTTCGAATTCCAGATTCATTGTCTTTGCAAGGTCCTTGATGTCCTCGTCGTTATTTGGAAGGAATTCATGCAATGGCGGATCCAGGAGCCTTATAGTAACAGGTCTTTCACCCATTGCCTCGAATATGCCTATAAAATCTTCTCTCTGCATCGGAAGGAGTTTTTCTAATGCAACCTTCCTCTGCTCCAGTGTTTCGGATATTATCATTTCTCTTACTGCAGGTATCCTGGCTTCATCAAAGAACATATGCTCGGTACGGCAAAGGCCTATTCCTTCTGCGCCGAACTTTACAGCCTGCTCGGCATCCCTTGGGGTATCGGCATTTGTTCTTACCTTAAGCTTTCTTACTGCATCGGCCCAGCCCATAAGGGTTCCGAAGTGGCCTGACATTTCAGGAGTTTTTGTAGCTATAACGCCTTCATATACATTACCGGTGCTTCCGTTGATGGATATGAAATCTCCTTCTACATATGTCTTGCCGCCGGCGATGAACTGCTTGGCTTCTTCATTGACCTTTATATCCTCGCAGCCTGCAACGCAGCATTTCCCCATGCCTCTTGCAACAACAGCAGCATGTGAAGTCATACCGCCTCTTGCTGTCAGGATACCCTGTGATTCTACCATACCTTCTATATCTTCAGGTGAGGTTTCAAGTCTTACAAGCACTACCTTTTCACCATTCTTGGAAGCTTCTACTGCTGCAGCTGCCGTAAAGTAAACCTTTCCTGAAGCGGCACCCGGTGAAGCCGGAAGTCCTTTTGCTATCTGCTTTGCCTTTTTAAGCGCATCTGCATCAAAGTTCGGATGCAGCAGTTGGTCAAGCTGTGCCGGCTCTACCCTCAGAACAGCTTCTTCCTTGGATATCTTGCCTTACTCAACAAGCTCAACAGCAACTCTGAGTGCAGCAGCAGCTGTTCTCTTGCCGTTTCTTGTCTGGAGCATGAAAAGCTTGCCCTTCTCTATTGTAAACTCGATATCCTGCATATCCCTGTAATGGTCTTCCAAAAGGTTTGCTACACTTATAAACTGGTCGTATACTTCTTTGTTTATCTCACCAAGCTTATCTATTGTCTGAGGTGTCCTTATACCTGCAACAACATCTTCGCCCTGGGCATTCATAAGGAATTCACCGTATATCTTCCTTTCACCGGTTGAAGGATTCCTTGTAAACGCAACTCCTGTTCCGCAATCGTCTCCCATGTTTCCGAATACCATTGACTGCACGTTAACAGCTGTACCAAGGTTTCCGGGTATGTTGTTCATTGCCCTGTATATTATAGCTCTTTCATTGTTCCAGGACCTGAATACCGCTGTAACTGCCAGAAGCAGCTGGTCCTTGGGATTCTGCGGGAAATCTTCTCCCTTTTCTGCCTTATACACGCTCTTAAACTTCTCTACTACTTCCTTAAGGTCGGAAGCTGTGAGGTCAGTGTCAAATTTTGCGTTCTTTTCTTCCTTTATCTGATCAAGGATTCTTTCAAATTTTGATTTTGGAATCTCCATAACAACATCGCTGAACATCTGTATGAATCTTCTATAGCTGTCCATTGCGAATCTTTCGTTATTTGTTGTGTTCTTTACTGTTTCTACAACCTGGTCATTCAAGCCCAGATTCAATATTGTGTCCATCATACCGGGCATTGAGAACTTTGCACCGGATCTTACCGATACAAGCAGCGGATTGTCTCCTCCGCCAAAGGTCTTGCCTGTGGTTGCTTCCAGCTCCTTAAGCTTTTCAAATATTTCATCGTTAAGCTCGCTCCATATTTTTTCACCCTGGTTATAGTACTCATTGCAGGCCTCTGTTGTTATTGTGAATCCAGGAGGTACCGGCAGCCCTATATTGCTCATTTCAGCAAGATTTGCGCCCTTTCCTCCCAGGAGTGCCTTCATTGAAGCCTTTCCCTCTTTAAAATTGTAAACATACTTCTTCATTCGTCATTAGCCTCCTTTAATATTTGAAGTATTGTATTTGCTGTTTCCTCAATGGCTTTATCGGTTACGTCTATTATTTCGCAGCCGATGGAATTCATGATTTCTTCAGCATATTTAAGCTCATAGGCTATTCTTTCCATGCTTGCATAATTCGCTTCGCTGCTTAGCCCATGAGATTTCAACCTCTCCTGTCTGATAGGATTCAACTGGTTGGAGCTGATCACCAGTCCAATTATCTTCTTCGGAGATATTTCAAAAAGCTCCTTTGGCGGCTTTACCTCCGGCAAAAGCGGTATATTGGCCACCTTAATGTTTTTCGTCGCCAGGAACATACTTAGGGGGGTCTTGGAGGTCCTTGATATCCCCAGCAGTATCAAGTCGGCTTTTTTTATGCCTCTTGTATCCTTGCAGTCATCATACTTCACTGCAAACTCCATGGCTTCTATCTTTCTGAAATAATCATCGTCAAGCCTTCTGACTGCTCCCGGTATATCCGTCGGATGACGGCTGGTCACCCTGGCTATGGCATCAACTGCCGGACCCATGATATCAACATAGGTTATATTGTGTTCCTCAGCCTGTTTTTTGAGATATTCCCTGAGTTCAGGCACAACGAGAGTAAACATTATTATGCTGTCCAGATCCTTTGCTTCACTGATGACCTCTTGTATACTCTCTATCTCAGTCACATAGGGTATCCACTTTATTTTTATCTCACACTCAGGGTATTGGGCGGATGCGGCCTTGGCGACCTGCTCTGCCGTTTCACCGATTGAGTCTGATATCACAAATATTACTGCTCTGTTTTTATCCATAATATCCCCCTAACCTATTGCTTGCACAGGTCATAAAGCAATTTAGTCATATTAGTCTTGGATATCTTGCCCGTTATTTTGAGTAATTCCTGGCCCTCCTCATTCTTAAAGGGCTCCACCACCGGCATACTGTCAATCTCATGGGTGATAAGCTTTACCGCCGCATCGTATGCGCTTTCTGTATCCAATATATAAATCAGGTTCGGCATCCTTGACATGATCATACCGATAGGCATATTTTTAATGTCATTGTTGCCTATGGCGATTTTTATGAAATCCTTCCTTGATACCACTCCGGCAAGGGCTCCTTTGCTCTGAACAAAAATTGTACCTACATTCATCAGGAATAGTGTCACAATTGCATCATATACTGTAACCGATTCATCTACCACAACAGGTGTTGTCTTGATCTCCGCAACCTTCAGGCTTTTTATATAATCGCTGCCTATGTTGTTTACACTTTTGCCCGAATAGAAGTAGCCAACCTTTGGCCTTGCCTCAAGAATATCCGACATTGTAAGGATGGTAAGGTCGGGTCTCAAAGCAGCTCTTGTCATATTCAGCTTAGCTGCCAACTGCTCACTTGTAATGGGTTGATGCATTTTAACCAATTCTACTATTTGTTTCTGACGACTTGTGAATTCTATAGCTATCACCTGCCTCAAGGCAATTTTAGCGGTTTCCCGCTAAAATCAAAGTTTGGATTATAACGGTTACCTTTGCGCGTTTCAACGAGGCGGGAGTTATGCTCACCCTCCGGTGAACAAATGAATCGGTACCATCCGCCTATGGTGCTGCGGGACATCTATCGCCTCGTTATTTTACTTTATTCTCTATAAATAGTATCATAAAGCATTTAGCATCACAATAAAATTTATCAAATTTTGTTAACTACAATAGCACCAAGGTCGGCAATCCTGTTCATCATGACCGCTATACTCTTCAAAAGTCCCAATCTGCTGTTCTTTATGCTCTCGTCCTCTACCATGACCATGATATTGTCGAAGAAATCATCAATAGGCTTCTTGAGGGTTATCATAAGCTCCAGGGCCCTTCCATACTCCCTGCTGTCAACGAATTCCGCATATTTTTTATTTATGCCGTTAAAGGCCTGCAAAAGCTCCAGTTCTTCCTTTTCGGTGAAAAGAGCTATGTTCATTTCAGTGCCGGAGGCTTTGGAGGCCAGGTTTGATACCCTGTTAAAGGAGCCCAGGATATTCAGAAAGTCGCTCTTGTATTTCCATTTTGAAAGCTCTTCAATCTTAAGGTATGAATCATATATATCATCAAACTCTCCGTTGATCACAGCATCAATGATATCATATTCATAACCTTTGTCTATCATGACATTTCTGAATCTCTGCTTGAAAAATTCTATAATATCCTGCTTTATTGCTCCTATATTCCCCTTCAGTATACCCTTTTCAGCAAAAGCATTAAGACCGTTATCGCAAAGCCGTGCCAGCCCAAGATGAGTTCCGCTGTCGAGTATTATAGAGGTTATCCCTATGGCCTGACGCCTCAGAGCGTATGGGTCCTGTGAGCCTGTAGGCTGTATCCCTATGGCATAGCAGCCGCAGATAGTGTCCATTTTATCCGAAATACTGAGGATTGAGCCTATGCCAGTCTCCGGAGTGATATCCCCGGCAAACCTGGGAAGATAGTGTTCAAATATTGCAGCCGCAACCTCCTTGCTCTCCCCTTGCAGCAAGGCATACTCTCTTCCCATAACCCCCTGAAGCTCGTCAAATTCCTTGACCATGTTTGTGACCAGGTCAGCCTTGCACAAATGTGCCGCCCTTTCAAGGAACTGCCTTTCGACCTGATCCATTCCCACCGCTTCTGCAAGATATCCGCTTAATTTTACTATCCGCTGTGTTTTATCGTATATTGTTCCCAGTGCTTCCTGGAATACCACATTTTTAAGCTTGCCGGCACATTCATCCAGGGAAACCTTTCTATCTTCAATATAGAAGAAATCAGCATCTGCCAGTCTTGCCCTGAGGACCTTCTCATTTCCTTCCTTCACTATTTCCAGGAACCGGTTATCGCCGTTCCTTACAGTAATGAAGCAGTTCATAAGCTTGTTATCCTTGTCAACCACAGGGAAATACCTCTGGTGCTCTTTCATGGGAGTGATAACAACTTCCTGTGGAAGCTTCAGATATTCTGCTTCAAAGTCACCCATAAGAGCCGTAGGATATTCCACCAAGTATACGACCTCTTCAAGCAGCCCTTCGTCCATGAGAGCTTTTCCGCCCTTTGCCAGTGCCAATTCTTCACACTGCTTGCGTATCAGTGAGCGTCTTTCCTCCTGGTCCACCAATACATAGCCTTCCCTCAACCTGTCAAAATATTCCTTGGTATTCTTTATCTCTATGGCGCCTTTGGATAATACCCTGTGTCCCCTTGTATTGCTGCTGCATAGTATCCCATCCTTGTCAAACTCTATAAGTTCGTCTCCAAGAATAGGAACCAGCCATCTTACAGGTCTTGCGAACCGGAAGGATTTATTGCCCCATTTCATTGATTTCGGGAAGGAAATTGAAGTCAGTATATCCGGAAGTATAGTTTTCAAAACCTCCTTGACCGGCCGGCCTTTTTCCTTCTTTTTATAATATACGTACTCTACACCGGAAAGCTCCTGTAAGAATATGTCCGAAAGCTCTGCCTTCTGGCCTCTCAGGAAGCCCTGCAACGCCTTGGTAGGGCTTCCGTTTTCATCATAGGCCGCCTTCCGGGAGGGTCCCTTTACCAGCTCTTCAAGGTCTGCCTGCTGCTCTGCAATACCATTTACCATAAGCACCAGCCTTCTTGGCGTACCGTAGGTTTTTATCTCCTGATATGCTATTCTGCTTTCTTTCAGCATTGACTCCCCAATTC
>JAEXXN010000170.1 GCA_023405875.1 Bacillota bacterium
CCCTACTACATGGGCCTGCAATACTTTCCGATTTCAGTGTATCAGCTTCAGGACATAATAAAAGAGGATGGGCCCCTGGGTATCATGGCTGAGAGCTAGTGAGAAAGCAGGCAGGAGTGAGTGAGATTTTCTGACAAATTCATATAAGCCAAAGTACAGTTAATAGAGGCAAAAGCCTTGTATATCAGAGTGCACTTAATAAGCTTTGGATAACAGAATCGAGTGAAGATAGGCCGGAAAATCCGTAGGCTGAGCAAGGACGCGAAGCCAGCTCATACCGACAGGACGTCGGATTATGAGCGCTAGGATTTTCCGGCCTATCGAGCTCTGATTCTGTCCAAAGTTATTTTGTGTGCGTCGATATACAAGGCTTTTGCATCTTCGATACTTCACAAGCTTTCTATTTTTAGTGGTATTACATACCAATTGAAGGAAAATAGAAATTTATGGCAAATATATATCATAAGCTATGTATAATATTTAAGAAACAATAAATAAGGAGGTTACTCATATGTGCGATACAATGGTCGTACTTCCTCATTGTTCAGGGGACGGCTCGCTGCTTTTTGCCAAAAACAGCGACAGGGAGCCTAATGAACCTCATATTATCGTCAGAGTACCCCGGAGAAAAATTGAAGCGGGAGAAAAAATCAACTGTACCTATATATCTGTAGATAACTCCGGCAGCAGCGGGAAATACAGCAATGAAGCAATACTTTTCAAGCCCTCCTGGATATGGGGCGCTGAAATGGGTGTTAACGAAAAGGGCGTGGTGATAGGCAACGAAGCGGTGTTTACCAGGGAAAAGGTTGAGGCTGAAGCACTGCTGGGAATGGATATATTGAGGCTGGCCCTGGAGTTGTGTTCAAGTGCCAAGGAGGCAACGGTTCATATAGCAGAGCTGACTGAAAAATATGGACAGGGAGGGAAGGCCGGCTATACAGAGAATCTGAAATACCACAATTCATATATAATAGCCGACCGGAGTGAGGCTTACATACTTGAAACAGCGGGACGCCAATGGGTATATGAGAAGGTGAAGGATGTAAGGAGCATTTCCAACGCCCTGTCCATAAGAACCGGATATGACGGCAGCAGCAGCCGGCTGGTAGAGAATGCCCTGTCCAAAGGCTGGTGCCGCAGCAGGGAGGAATTTGATTTCAAGAAATGCTATGAGAGCAAGATCCACCCGTTTTTTACAAAAGGGGATGTAAGGAGAAAGGCTTCAGAAGATTATCTTAGGGCAAAGTCGGGGTCCTTGAGTATAGAAGACATGAAGGCGGTGTTAAGGTCTCACGGGGACAGGCAGGAGGTTGCAGGCTTCAGGGCAGGCAGCATGGATTGCCTGTGCATGCATGCCGGGGGCGGCCTGGTAACAAGCCAGACAACCGGAAGCCTTGTTGTCGGGCTAAAGGACAGCGAGATAAATATATGGGCAACAGGAAGTTCAATTCCATGTATATCAGTATTCAAGCCCATTTGGTTTGCAAGCGATATAAGCGGGGAAGACAGTGAGGCTCCGGAAGCTTTCTGGAAGCAGGCAGAGGAAGTACATAGAAGGATTCTGGAGGGCAGTACCGGAGAGCTTGGCAGCTATATTCAGAAGCGGGACCGGCTGGAAGAAGAGCTTATCGCATTGGCAGCAGAAGCAAAAACTCCTGAAGAACAGGCAAAGCTGACCGGGTATGCATTCAGTAGTGAAAAAAGCCTTCTGGCTGAATTAATATCGGCATCAGAGGGCAAACAGCAGAAAAAAAGGGGAGGTATATTCTATAAAGCATATTGGAAGAGGCAGAACAGGCTGTTCCGGGGCAAAAGATAAATACATTTTATTAACAGGATTTTAGTATTTTTTGGGACTGAGCGTAGTACAATTTACTGTACAAGTTTAGTTAAAAAAAGGGGGTCTTGTTAATGAAAAAAATAATAAACAATCCTGAAAATGTTGTTGATGAAATGCTTAAGGGAGTAGTGGCAGCACATCCCTTCCATGTAAGACGCCTGGAAGGAACCAATGTGCTGGTAAGAGCAGGTGCACCCAATCCCAAGGTAGCATTGGTGAGCGGCGGAGGCAGCGGGCATGAGCCGACCCACGGGGGCTATGTAGGCAAGGGTATGCTTGACGGGGCAGTGGCCGGAGCAGTATTCACCTCTCCGACACCCGATCAGGTATACGAAGCAATAAAGGCTGTGGACGGCGGTAAGGGAGTATTGCTTGTGATCAAGAACTATACCGGGGACATAATGAACTTTGAAATGGCGGCAGAAATGGCTGAGGCTGAAGGGATCAGAGTAGATAAGGTGGTTGTGGATGACGACGTAGCAGTGGAAAACAGCACCTGGACCTCCGGCAGGAGAGGAATTGCAGGGACAATATTCATTCACAAGCTGGCAGGGGCCAAGGCTGAGTCAGGGGCGGGGCTTACCGAAGTGAAGCAGACAGCGGAGAAGGTCATAGCAAATGTAAGGTCAATGGGAATGGCACTTTCGCCGTGTATTGTTCCGGCAGCGGGAAAACCAAGCTTTACCCTGGAAGAAAATGAAGTTGAGATAGGTATGGGGATACATGGAGAGC
>JAEXXN010000530.1 GCA_023405875.1 Bacillota bacterium
CCATTCTGATCCGGAATAGAGATGAAAAAAACATGTTAAAGATCAATGGGCAGAACGGAGAAATCGAAATAACTGCCGAAAAGGCCATTTCCTTTAATTCCGCCTGCGGAGGTGCATCCCTGAAGCTGGACGGTCTTGGGCAGAAGGCGATATTGAAGGCCAATACGATCTCGCTGGAAGCCCTGCAACATTTGCAGTTGAAGGGTCAGGGTACGTTGGAGCTGACAGGCGGCGCTTCCCTAAAGGTCAAGTCCGATGGTATTTTGGAACTGGGAGGCGGATTGGTCAAAATAAATTAGTACATGTTTTCTATATAAAAAATATCTGTGCTGGGTGAAAAGATCAGTCCGGTAATATAACAATCGAAAAGGAAAGAGGGGATCCAATTGGGAATGTGTGTATGTAACGGTGCCTTGCTGTCATGTTCTTTCGGTGCGGCGCCGTCTTCACTGACTGTGCTTCCGCAAAATAGAACCGTTGCTTCCGGGATGCCTGTTGCGAATATCTTGGATAACGTGCCGATGGTCAACATCCTGCCCTTTGGCATGTGCCAGTCTATGGCTAATCCGGCAGTAGCCGCGGCTACTGCTGCGGCTTTGGGCAAATTGACGCCGATGCCCTGTATTCCCGCCACATCGTCACCGTGGGTGCCGGGTTCGCCCACAGTGATGCTTTCCAATATTCCTGTTCTGAACCATACCTCTTGTTTGCTGTGTGCTTGGGGCGGGAGGATTCAGGTTACGAGTCCGGGACAAATGGCCGTTCAAGTCCCGTAAAAGCAAAAGGGACGGTTCTTTTTGCTTTTATTTGCAGATAAATATGGGAAATCTATCCCATGTATATTAAAACTACCAGGTTAAAATAATTGTAAATTTTACAGACATACTTTTGTAAAGAATATTTTTCGCCAAGGTCTTACCAACTTCAAACGGCATCTTTTTTGTATCTTCAACCACACAGAAACAGTGGCGCTGATGCCGAATATTAATGGAAGGAAGTATGCTATGTCAAAACAGATAAGAGGAATTATTCTTGAAGGGCAGTCTTGTTCCGGTAAAACTTCAATTTTCAATGCGATAAAGCATTACCATCCTTCAGAAATCGATGCAGAGCGTAATGTAATATACTTGGCGGAGCATTATTCACAAACTCTTAATTATGTTAATGGCGAATTTAAGAATCTAAGCCAAGAGGAAAATTTGAAGGTATTGTCAGATAGGATTATGATGCTTGAACAATTAAATAATTATGTAAACGCTATGGGGGAACACTCCCGGCGGTCAAGAGGGTTATTTTTTGTTTTTGAAAGGTTTCACCTGAACTATGCGTGTTGTTTTAATGATATAGCCTCTGATGCATATAAAAAATGCGAACAAAGATTATTCAGTTTAAACGTTCAAGTAGTTTTATGCACGATTAGTTCCGAAAATGTTGAGCAACGGCTTATGCATAGAGCAGGCTATACAAATGAAACGGTTACACGAGGCAATATAGCTGATTACATTGACAAACAGAAAAAATTTATTGATATTGCCCAAAAGTCTGCACTACCCACCATGATATTAAACACCGACAATCTAAACTGGGATGAGTATGCAAGGATGATTTTTGATAAGATTCGTTGACGTATTTGTACCTGTTAAACTGCGTACAGTATAAGAATGACAGTTTTAATGCTTCCCTAGAATAGCTCATACAGTGCGTGACTAAATAAATTGTAATATGCTAAAATATTTTATCAAACAAAATATTGATGAAAAGGAGGAGAACTATAATGCCGGATATAAAGAAAATAAAGCAAGCCATGATTGAGGAAGGGATATCGGAGGAAATAATATCTAAAATAGATTTTACAGACCCGGGCGGTAATGATCCGCTGCCTGTCATTGCAGTGATCAATCAAATGGATTCCCTGCTCTCACATGAGCAATGCCTATCGATAATGGAAAAACAAGGCTGCTGTAAAAGTGGTCAAAGGGACAAGGACTGTAAAAAATTCGGCAAGCAAAATATGAGCATGCCACTTGATGAAAAGATCGAATTACTTTCTTCAATTCAAAATATGGGAACCCCAAAACTTAATGAAGACGGTACCATTACAACGGGTATTTTTTGGTTTCAAGACGGTGTATACAATTGTGCCTGCCCGTCAATTAAAAAGCTAAGAAAACCTGTTTCAGTTACTTCTACATATTGCGGATGCTGCGCCGGACATTTTTTATACCATTATCAAAATGCCTTGCAGGTTAAGTTGAAATTGAAAGAAATCAAATCTTCTCCGATTAACACAAATGGTTCAAAACCCTGCAAATTTATTTTTGAAGTAATATAGATGCTTTGATTGAAAAGCATATCCTGACGCCAAGGGGTACCAGCTCCGAGCAGCATCTTTTTTATCTCCCCAAGGCACGTTGAAACGGCCTGCCTGCTTGAGATGAAAAACAATCAGGAGGGTATCATGCTTGTTTTTTAGACTATCAAGAGAAAAGCAATAAAGTAAAAATGTTTCTTTTCCGTTGAAAAGGAGAGCCGGTACAATGAATGAAAAAATTCTGGTGATAGAG
>JAEXXN010000551.1 GCA_023405875.1 Bacillota bacterium
AGCCCTTCCTGAAGGATATGGCATTGAAGGTCATAGAAGTAAGCGGTGATGCGTACCCTGAATTGAGGGAAAAGCAGGATTATATACTTAACATAATTGAAGTAGAGGAAAACAGGTTCTACGAGACCCTTGACCAGGGACTGAACATACTGCAGGGCTATATTGACGAGCTGAAGCTTACAAATGCAGATACCCTATCGGGAGAAAATGCCTTCAGGCTTTATGATACCTACGGTTTCCCCCTGGATCTTACAAGAGACATACTGGAGGAGCAGGGACTCAAGATAGATGAAGAGACCTTCCAGAAGGAAATGCAGAGCCAGAGGGAGCGAGCAAGAGCTGCAAGGGCTGACAGCAGTTCGGAAAGCTGGAAGGAAGACATATATGCCAAGATAGACTGGAGTATAAAGACCAAGTTTGTCGGCTATGAACGCTTTACCTCGGAAGCAACGGTAAAGGCGATAGTGAAGGACAGCGAGCTGGTCGAACTTGCAGCGGAAGGGGAAGAGGTAAATGTGATACTTGATGTGACTCCCTTCTACGCAGAAAGCGGCGGCCAGTCAGCCGATATCGGAAGGATAACAGGAGAGGGCTTTGAGCTGGAGGTAAGTGACTGCAAAAAGGTAACAGGGGATAGGTTCGCGCACTTATGCAGGGTCGTAAAAGGCCGGGTCAAGGTCGGAGCATCCTGTACAGCCGAGATCGACTCCAGGAGAAGGATGGCTACAGCAAGGAACCATTCAAGCACACATCTGCTGCAAAAAGCCCTGAGGAAATACCTGGGAACACACGTTGAACAGGCAGGTTCCCTTGTAACTCCGGAAAGACTGAGATTTGACTTTTCCCACTTCAAGGCACTGACAAAGGAAGAGCTTGACCAGATAGAAAAGGAAGTAAACAGAGCTATTCTCGACAGCCTGGATGTAAATGTGATGGAGACTTCCATAGATGAAGCCAAAAAGCTGGGAGCCATGGCGCTTTTCGGTGAGAAATACGGTGAAACCGTAAGGGTGGTCAGAATGGGAGACTACAGCACAGAGCTGTGCGGAGGCACTCACCTTAAGACTACCAGTCAGGCAGGGCTGTTCAAGATACTGAGCGAGGGCGGTATTGCCGCAGGAGTGAGAAGGATCGAAGCGGTGACCGGTGAAAAGGCATATGAGTATATCAAGGAAGAAGAAAAGCTGATGAACGAATTATGCGACAGGCTCAAGGCTCAGCCAAGCGAAAGCCTTAAGAAGGTCGATGCACTCATGAAGCAGCTTAAGGATGCAGAAAAGGAAATTGCAGCCTTCAAATCCCAGTTGGCGGTAGGGATGCTGGAGGATCTGGCAGCGGCAGCAAAGGAAGAGAAGGGAGTAAAATATCTTGTAACCAGGCTGGACAATATGAACATCGACGGGCTGAGGGATATGGGAGACAAACTCCGTGACAAGCTGGGAAATGCCTTTATAATGCTTTACTCCTTTGACGGAGAAAAGACGGTACTGCTGGCAATGGCTTCGAAGGAAGCCGTAGCCAAGGGAGTACACTCAGGAAACGTCATCAAGGAGGCAGCAAAGCTGGCCGGAGGCAGCGGCGGCGGCAGGCCGGACATGGCCCAGGGAGGCATAAAGGATGCAGATAAGGTCAAGGCAGCTATGGATGCTGTGCCGGAGATATTGAAGAATATGATAAAGTAAATATATTTTCGAAGGGTGGGAAGCAAATCTGCTTCTCACTTTTTTTGTGATTTGACCGCAGGGAAAATTATAACGAGGCTAAAGATGTCCCCCACTGCATATAGCTTGCGGTTTAGCTTTTGCTGCTTTCGTCTATTGTACTGTGCAATGTTTATGAAATTTTAATTAAATTCCTATAACGAGTTTATTTTTTCAAATGCAGCATTTTATTTTTTAGATGGATAATAAAAAAAGATAACAAGCTGATTATAAGTAATAGAAAGGAAAATACCTTATGATTTCAAATACGTTATTAGAAACACGCAATCTCACAAAATCGTTTCGGGGTAGAAAAATCGTTGACAATTTAAATCTAAAAGTTATGAAAGGTGATGTGTACGGTTTTCTTGGACGTAATGGACAGGGAAAGACTACCATAATACGCATGATTACCGGCCTCATTTTCCCTGATTCCGGGGATGTTATGATTAATGGATACAACTTAAAAACGGACTTCAAACGCGCCATTTCACAAGTTGGCGCTATCGTGGAATCACCAACTTTTTATGAATATCTTTCGGGATATGAAAATCTTTCATTGATGGCAAACCTTGTACCCAGCCTTGATAAAAGCAGAATTGATGAGGTGCTGGAAATCGTCAGACTAACAAGCCGCGCGAAAGATAAGGTCAAAACCTATTCGTTAGGCATGAAGCAGCGCTTGGGGATAGCCAATGCGCTTTTGAATGATCCCCAACTGATCATCCTTGATGAGCCGACCAATGGGCTTGATCCGCAAGGTATGAAAGAAATCAAAGAAATGATTGTTCAGCTTTCTTCAGAAAAGAATATCACCTTTTTCATATCCAGTCATTTGCTCCATGAAATGCAACAGCTTTGCAACCGTATAGGCATTATCAACGATGGAAAACTTCTTGTTGAAGGTAATGTAAATGAATTGGTTGGAAATTCAACAGAAAATTCGTTGGAAAAGCTCTATTTTGAAGCTACCAGAGAGTGAGGTGTTAATGTTGATAAAGCTATTAAAAAATGAGCTTTATAAGCTTTTTAGAACAAAAAAACTGTATGTTTTTGCGGCAATCATTTTAGCTGTTCTTATGCTGAATCTGTATAACTACCAGCCCGGTTCTGAAAGTACGATCTGGACATTTACCTATGGACAATCCGCGCCACTAGTCCTAATCGATATACTTTCGCAGTTTATGGTTATTTTCATACCAATATTCATTGGGGATAGTATTACTAATGAATATAGACAGGGAACATTAAAGCTATCTTTACTGCTGCCTATCACTAGACACCAACTGCTGAGAGCAAAAATTGCTTCGCTGTTTGTATTTATATCTATTATGGTGCTTTTCTTCATCATCGCAGCTTATGCAATAGGAACCTATTTTTTAGGGTGGGGTAGTGGAACAGAATATGCCGAACAATTATACACGCCTATAGAGGGTTTATTGCTCACATTAGGGGCCAATGCTTTATTGATTCTTCC
Source organism: Bacillota bacterium (assembly GCA_023405875.1). GTDB lineage: Bacteria > Bacillota > Clostridia > Lutisporales > Lutisporaceae > BRH-c25. The sequence continues at coordinate 3,178 of JAEXXN010000551.1, forward strand.
CTTTATGGCATATGGAATGTTTGTGAGTTCTATCGCAGTATTATCCAGTAATATGAGCTTAGCGGTCATAAGCTCCCTGGTAATTATGACTATTGGGCTAAATTTAAACGTTTTTGAAGCAATCGCTCCCTATTCCCTTGCTTATCAAATTGTATACTTCCACGAAAATTTCATCCATACTCTGGATTGGAAGTTAGCGCTTCAAAGCACCGGGATTATAGCAATTTATCTGACTGTATTCTCTGCATTTTCATTCTATAAATTTAAGAAAAAAGAGATATTGTATTAACATCGTAAAGGAGGTAGCTGAATGTTAAGCTTGGTAAGGAATGAATTATATAAAGTTTTTCGCCTAAGAAAACTCTACTTTTTCATGGGAGTTATTTTAGTATTTCAATCGGTAGAAATTTTCCAATATAAGTTTTTGCCTCAAGGGAAAGTTACCTTTCCGCTTAATGGGCAATCCTTTCCGCTGGAAATGATTGGAGGCAACTCTATTATCATGGTGATGTTTATAGCTGTACTTGCGGCGGACATGATTGCGGATGAATATAGAAACGGTACTTTCAAATTGGTGCTGTTACGTCCGGTCGATCGTATTCAGTTTATCGGCGCAAAAGCTGTTGCACTGCTGGCATCCATAACAGCCATTGTCTGCTTTACGGTAATAACCTCATATATTACAGGGGCAATCGTATTTGATTGGGGGAAGCATCTTTTGTTTCAAGGTGTTCCGATTGCCGGGAATAGTATTGCCATAACACTGAAATCAGCGATTGCTTCCATACTGCCAAGTGCCGGATTTGGTATGTTGCTCATATTTATCGCTTTGGTAACCGAAAATATAGGTATAACCATTGGTTCAGCGTTGGCATTGTTTATTATATCGCCTCTACTTGAGCGGTATGGAAACATAAGCAAATATTCCATCATCTATTTGATGAATACCTTTCATGAAATGTTTATAAACAGCGTCACTCTGGTTCAAATATTTGCTAAGATAGGAGTAATCGCAGCTTATATCGCATTGTTTTACGTTGGCAGCGCAATTTTCATGAAAAGAAAGGATGTGCTGCTATAATAATTGATATAAGGAGGAAGTATTATGCAAAACGTCAGAATTATGGTCGTAGATGACGAGTTGGAAATCGCCGAACTCATAAAAGATTACCTGGAAGAGGAACAATATGATATAATCATCAGCACCGATGGGAAAGAGTGTATTAAGCTTTTCAGAGAATACCAGCCGCAACTTATTGTTTTGGATATTATGCTTCCGGGCTTAGACGGAATGGAAGTATGCAGAACCATACGGGCTGAATCATCCATCCCTATTATTATGCTTAGTGCAAAGAAAACAGAGGTTGATAAAATTTTAGGTTTGGGTCTGGGCGCTGATGATTATGTGGTTAAGCCTTTCAGTCCGGGAGAGGTTGTCGCAAGGGTAAAGGCTCAACTAAGAAGATACAATCAACTCTCTGTACCTGCCGATAAGAGTGATGTGCTGTCATTCCAAAATTTAAAAATCAACTTGAAAGCCTATACTGTAAAATTGAATGATAAATATGTGGATTTTACTGCAAAAGAATTTGAAGTCTTACGGTTTCTGGCCTTACATGCTGACCAAGTTTTAACCCGCCAGCAAATCTATGAAAATGTTTGGGGATTTAACGAGTATGGAGATTTAAACACCGTAACAATTCACATAAAGAAAATCCGGGAAAAAATAGAAAACAATATTTCTGCACCGCAATTTATTAAAACCGTTTGGGGAGTGGGGTATAAAGTTGAATAAACAAGCAAAGCAAAAGCAAATTAGCCATTATTTAAGAATTCGTTTTTTTATCCTTGCACTTTTCTGCTTTGCGGTTATATTCCTCGTCTCTGTTC
>JAEXXN010000559.1 GCA_023405875.1 Bacillota bacterium
CTCTCTGGGCGGAGCCGTAAAGCATGTACCAATGGACAGCACCGCTTTTTTCTTCAGAAACTCAGATTATATAATGGCCATTGCTTCAAGCTGGGAGAAGGACAATGAAGCACCGGTCCATAAAGCCTGGGTGGATGAGGGCTTCAAATATATAGAAAATATTTCTGCCGGCTCCTACGTGAACTTTCCCTACAGCAATTTGAAGGATTATGAAGCTGCCTATTATGGCCTGTATGTGAAAAGCCTGCAAATAATAAAGACAAAATATGACCCGTTCAATGTATTCAGCTTTCCCCAAAGCATAAGGAGCATATATGCTTGAAGGGGGACGGCTCCCGGATAGGGATTGCTTTTGCTTTGGCATTCTTTAAATGGTATAATATTGCCTAAGGTGAAGGATTTGCCAGATGGACCGGTACGGTAATATATAATGCGTTGGCAGGAAATATTAAATACGATTAATATTCAAAGGATGGTATGAAATGATAGAACTGGGTAAGGTACAAAGGCTGGAGGTTGTCAGGCTGACCAGGATAGGTGCATTCCTGAATACCCGGAACGGCAGTGAAAAGGATGAGGTACTTCTCCCCAAAAACCAACTGCCTGAGGGTACTGAAGCAGGTGATGAGCTTGAGGTATTTGTTTACAGGGACTCGGAGGACAGGCTGATAGCCACGATCAGAAAACCGGGAATCACCCTGGGTGAATTTGCAAAGCTCAGGGTGGTGGAGAATTCCAGGATAGGCGCTTTTCTTGACTGGGGTCTGGAGAAGGACCTGCTTCTGCCTTTTAAGGAGCAGACCTGTGAGGTGAAAAAGGACGGCTCATACCTGGTGGGTCTGTATATAGATAAAAGCAGGAGATTATGCGCTACCATGGATATTTACAAGCTACTCAGCGATGTGTCCCCCTATAAGGGAAATGAGAGGGCGGAAGGCACCATATATCAGATCAGGGAGGACCTGGGGGCTTTTGTTGCCGTGGACAACAAATACAGTGGGCTGATACCGAAAAAGGAGTTCTATGGTGACTACAAATGCGGGGATACTGTAGAGGTAAGGATAAAGAAGGTCAGGGAGGATGGAAAGCTGGAGCTGAGCTTGCGGAAGGAAGCTTATAACCAGATGAAGGACGATGCCGAAGTCATATATGAAAGAATGGCATCAAAGGGCGGAAGGCTGGCCTTGAACGACGACAGCAGCCCCGAGGAGATCAAAAGGGAGCTGGAAATGAGCAAGAGCGCCTTTAAGAGGGCAGTCGGGAAATTGCTTAAGGAAAGAAAGATCAAAATAACTGAAAAGGGCATCGAGCTGGTATGAAATAATACAGGCTGTCAGTTAAAATTTAATTTATCTGACAGCCTGATTTTTTGTTAGGGTCTATGCTCTTATCAGTCTTTGTCCGCGGCTCTCATGAAGAATTTGATTATCTCATTAACTACCAGCGGAACCAAAGAAAGCAGTATGACCAAATCCCAATCTGTGAAGCTTAAGTTGTGTACCTTAAATGCACTTGCAAGGGGTGGTATGGATATAACTCCAATCTGGAGAATAAATCCCATAATTATCGCACCGATCAAATATTTGTTGGAGAAGAAACCAACACTGAATATTGACTTGGTTGTGTTTCTCATTGTCAATGAGTAGAATAACTGCGAAGCAACAAGGACAACAAAGGACATTGTGCGGGCGTAAGTCAATGCCTCCTCTGATATATCCTTTGAACCAAGGCTGTATCCGAATTCATTCAATCCAATATAGAAGGCTACAAGTGTCAACACACCCATCAGCACACCGCCTATGACCGCTCTGACTCCTGCCCCCCTGGCAAAGAAGCTTTCTGTGGGGTTTCTTGGCTTCTTCTTCATAACATCCTTGTCGCCGGGGTCGACGCCAAGTGCTAAAGCCGGCAGAGTGTCTGTAATAAGGTTCATCCAAAGTATCTGGGTTGGCAGTAATGGAACCGGCCAGAAGAACAGAATGGATACAAATATCGTGATAACTTCTCCCAGGTTGCAGGACAACAGGAATATAACCGACTTTTTGATATTGTTATAAATGTTTCTGCCCTCTTCAATAGCGTGAACTATCGTTGTAAAATTATCATCTGTCAGTATCATATCACTGGCACTCTTGGAAACGTCAGTACCGGTTATACCCATGGCAACACCGATATCCGCATATTTCAAGGATGGAGCGTCATTTACGCCGTCGCCGGTCATTGAAACTATATTTCCATGGGCTTTGTAAGCCTTGACTATTTTTACCTTATGCTCCGGAGATACTCTGGCGAATACCCGGTAATCAGTTATCCTCCTTGAAAATTCCTCATCAGACAGATCATCGATTTCAGCGCCTGTAAGGCTCTGGCTTATTGATTCCGCAATGCCAAGCTCTTTGGCAATCGCAACTGCCGTATTCTTATGGTCGCCGGTGATCATTACCGGTGTGATGCCTGCAATTTTTGCTTCCCTGATGGAATCCTTAACTTCAAGCCTTGGAGGGTCTATCATGCCTACGAAGCCTATAAGGGTCAGGTCACATTCCATTTCCCCGGGAGCTATTATGCTTTCGGTATCCTTATAGGCCACACCGAGAACTCTCAGTGCATCATCGGACATTTCCTCCGCTGTCTTCAGGAAGGTTGCTTTCATTTGTTCGGTTAACGGCTGCACCTTTCCATCCACAAGAACATGGGTAGAGATTTTCAACATATTGTCCAGTGCACCTTTTGTATGGACTCTGAAGCCGCAGCCTTCCTCATTCAAGGTAGACATCAGCTTTCTATCTGAATCAAAAGGATTTTCGGCTACACGCCTATGCCTTATATTCAAGTCTCTTTTGGTAAACCCATATTTGTCACCCAATACGACTAAGGCTATTTCAGTAGGATCTCCGGTGCCTTCGCCATTTTCATAGGTAGCATCTGAACAGAGAACAAAGGATCTGATCAACTCTGCTTCATCGGGAGCGGCTTCAAACTTGGTTTCCGAAGTAGGTAGATCCTTCAGGTTATTCAGGGTATAATGCTTTACAACAGTCATTTTGTTCTGTGTAAGGGTACCGGTCTTATCTGAACAGATTACATTCACACAGCCCAGGGTCTCAACTGCCGGGAGCTTTTTGACTATGGCATTGATTTTAGACATTCTGGTAACACCCAGTGCCAGCACGATCGCCACTATAGCAGCCAGGCCTTCAGGAATTGCTGCAACAGCCAGGCTTATTGCAGTAAGGAACATTTCAAACAGATCTCTTCTTTGGAATAGGGCAATTATAAATATAAGAACACATATACCGATCGCCAAGAATCCAAGGACACGGCCCAGTTCATCCAATCTTTTCTGAAGGGGTGTCATTTCGTCATTATCTTCATCCAATATCTTGGCTATCTTACCCATCTCTGTCTCCATTGCCGTTCCGACAACAACGCCCTCGCCCCTGCCATATGTGGCAAGAGTGGATAAAAAGGCCATATTGGACAGGTCGCCTATAGGCGTTTTTGGATCTTCAAACAGAGACTGTGCATTCTTATCTGTAGGTACTGATTCTCCTGTCAGGGCTGATTCCTCGATCTGAAGGTTCACACTCTCTATCAGCCTTAGGTCAGCGGATATAAATCTGCCGGCGTCAATAATGACGATATCGCCGGGAACTATTTGTTCAGAATTGATCTCTTTAACTTCTCCATCACGTCTGACAAGAGCTTTTGGCGTGGTCATTTTCTGAAGCGCTTCAATTGCCTTTTCAGCCTTATACTCTTGAATAACTCCGATTACTGCATTCAATATTACGACTGAAAGAATGATGATAGCATCTACATATTCACCGATAGCTATTGTAATTACAGTAGCTCCCAGCAATACATAGATAAGCATATCCTTCAGCTGTGAAAAAAACAGCGAGATTATGCTTTTCTTGGGCTTACCCTTCAACTTGTTTTCACCGTATTTTTCCAGACGTATTTTTGCTTCTTCACTGGAAAGGCCGGTTGCTTGGTTGACATTGAATTCCTTTAATACTTCTTCCCGCGATTTTGAAAACCACATGATTATTCACTCTCCATTCATTGAAATTAGATAGTTCATAATGTCTGATGTATGGTTTCTTTTCCTATAATAAAGCTTACTATAATTGTCTCTATTTTATCAATAGAAGATAATAAAATAATCTGAAATATTATACCTCAGATTGTGAGCGTTGCAAATTGTTATAACGAGGCGAAATATGTCCCCATCTATATAGGTGGCGGGTACCGCTTCCGTTATTCAGCAGGCGGTGAGCATATCTCCCGCCTCGTTGGAACGCTCGGGCAGGTTTTTGCAAGTATGCAAAAACCCCTCATTGAAATCTTGTTATAACGCATCATAGAAGATTTTCTTACCTATTTTTTTACTTTATATGATTTTTTATCCGTATCCATGCAATATCCAATGCAATATTCAACACCCCTAACTTTTATTTATGCGAAAATTGAATTATTATGTAAAACGTTTTTCACGAAATATATAATCCCTTCCGGGACAGGTCAATGAGACTTTGAAGTTATAAAAAAACCTTTAGCAGAACTTTATCCTATAAGATAAAATTATGCTAAAGGTCTTACTCTTTGACATATCAAAGGATTAAGCCAGGCAGCACTCCCGACTGCCGGTTGTTGACTTAATCACCTGTATCAGGCAGTTACTCCCCTTTAACAGAAGAAGAGGTATATGAACCAATGAAACAAAGTATACCATATTTTGTATATATATTCAACCGCTATTTTGTAGCTTTTTATAACCCTTGAAGGGGCTGGGCGGGCAGAACCGGCCCTATTATATATAGTATGACCTGAAGTATTGTATATACATGAAGGAATTTAAATTTATTAGTAGAATTTACTATAAAAGCTGAGAAAAACCAGTATCGAGGAAGTGAATAATATGGGCAGAAGAAAAAACCGCAAAGCCGAGCTGCATTATTTTTCCGACCGATTGAAACAAAAACTGGGTGATGTTATTTTTACTCCGGCTACTGTTGTGGAAGCCCCCTCCGGGTATGGCAAGACGACTGCGGTACGGGATTTTCTGGATTCAGAACTTCCCAAAAGCACTCCGGTTTATTGGTTTACTGCTGCTGATGAAGCTCCTGCTGCGGGCTTCCGGCGCCTCTGCCGTGAAATTGATAAAATAGACAGCCGTGCCGGAGAACGCCTTATGAAAATAGAGCTGCCGAATGCCGTCACTGCGGGAGAAGCCTGTGACGCGCTCCGGTGCATCCAGTGCAGGCATGAAGCCTATCTTGTAATAGATAACTTTCAATTTTTGCACACCTCTCTGCCTCCATCATTTTTTATTGCGCTTATCGAACATGGGGGCAAAGGCCTGCATATCATAATCGTGACTCAGATGCTCAAACGAAACATGCTTTCAGTCATTGCAGGACATGGATTCCTGCATATTACCGCTGCCGATTTGAGGCTGAATGCCGAAGACATCCGACGTTACTACGCTCTTTCGGGTGTGAAGATCGTACCGGAGGATGCCCAGGCTGTCGAGCATTATACCGAAGGGTGGATCATAGCGGTCTATTTGCAGCTATGTGCTTTCATAGAGACAGGGGTGTTGTCCGGTACGCCGGGTATACTGGCCCTAATGGAGCACCTGGTATGGGATACGCTGTCCGAAGAGCAGCAAATCTTCCTTTTGCGGCTGTCTCCCTTTGATATGGTTACCATACAGCAGTCCCGCACTCTTGCCGGCTGTGATACTCTTCCCGAATACGCCGTAGATGCCCTTGAAAGTCCCTTTGTCCGCCGTGAGGCTGCCGGGGGAAGATATGAGCTGCACAGCATTTTGCGTCAGATGCTTATCCAGAAGCGTGGGGAGCGCGGAGCTGCTTTTGAACGCGAATGCCTGCTGCGGGCGGGTGATCTTTGCAGGGACGAGGACAGGATCGCTAAGGCCCTGGAATTCTATTGGGAAATCAGAGATTATGGCAGGATGCTTTCCCTTGACCTTTCCCATATGCTTTTAGAAAATATCGGCGAGGCTCCTTTTTATGAGCTGGCCCTGGATATCGCCCTGAACTGTCCTTCCTGTATAAAAAAACAACACATACTTTCGATGCTTCACATTGCCTGGGCACTATACATGAACAAACTGAAAGACCAGTATGAGGCACTGCTGGAAGAACTGCATGAGCTGCCTGAATTGACAGAGAAGCCGGAGCTTCTCGGGGAATGGCTGCTTTTAGCGAGCTACAGGTGCTACCCTCGCCTGAACGAAATGACGGACGTACTGAGACAGGTCGTTCCTCTTTTCAGGGGAAAATATTCGCAGGTGATCCTTCCCACTGCACCCTGGAGCTTCGAAAGCTACTGTCCCCTGGCCGATTTTCACACCAGACCGGGTGAAGCCGACCGGGAGGCCCACGCACTTGAAGAGTATATCGCCCTCTACTCACGGCTGACCGGCGGCCACGGCAGCGGCGTAGATGCGCTGTATCGTGCGGAGCTTGCTTACCAGCGGGGGAACATAAGTGAAGCGGAGATACTGGCGTACAAGTCTGCTTTTCTTGCCGAAAGCCGGCAGCAAAGCATCGTGCAGTTGGGCGCTGCAAGGCTGCTGGCTTCAGTCGCGCTGCACAAGGCGGACACGGCAGGCTGGCAGCACGCGATCAGCTCCATGGAGCGTGCGGTGTCCTACCCGTTGCAAAATACCTTTGTCGTGCGCTCGGGGCTGGATATTGTGCGCGGTGTGCTGCTGTCCGAATTGAAGCACCATATGGATATCGCCGATTGGCTGCAGAGCGGCGAATTTACAAGGTGCCTGCAGGATATTCCCATGCTCGGTGATGCACTGTTTGTGCATATGAACTATCTGATGCACCAGGGAGAGTACATGCGGCTTATAGGAATAGTACAGGCTGTGAGATTGAAAGCGCAAAGGATTCCTCCTTTCTCAGAGCTTCTTATGTCCCTTGTCGAGGCGGTAGGCTATGCACAGCTGGGCGACCGCGTCAGAGCCGCCGCGCTTGTCGAGCGTGCTGCGCAGAACGGGCTTCCTGACCGCATTTTCTTTCCGCTGGCATCCTATTCCTGGGTGCTGAAGGAACTGCCGGATGAGCTTTTCAAGGAAAAGTTCCCCGGATACCTTGATGAGTTCAACAGGATAAAGGAACGCTTTGCCAGTGGATGGGACACGCTGTATAAGGATATGCTTCCGGAGGAGCTGCCCCCTGACCTGACACCCAGGGAATACGAAGTGGCAAAGCTTGCAGCCCAGGGGCTGCGCAACAGCGAAATTGCGGAGAAGCTTATGGTTACGGAAAGCACGGTGCGCACCCATCTTAGGACGGCGTTTCAAAAGCTGGATGTAGACCGCAGGGCAAAGCTCGCCGAAAAGCTTAAATAATTAAGAAAATATCGTCCGTTCAGACGATGTGCGATAGAAAATCCCGTTCTACAATATATTTGTAGGATGGGATTTTTTTATCTTTTAACAGGAGGTGTGGGTATGTGCTATATCAAAGCAGTATTGCCCATGAAGGATTACCGGCTGTTTATGGAGATGGAAGGCGGAAGCACGGTGACGGTTGACCTGTCCGGCAAGCTGCAGACCGTGAAATACGCAGAGCTTGCGGACGAGGCATTTTTCAGAACAGCCGTGACGGACGGGGATTACGTAAGCTGGGGAGGGGGACGGGTGCGGCTGACGGTAGGAGAGCTTATGGAGGTTATTCTGTTGGGATGAAGGGGATTACTCCGAGAAAATAATAAAGGAGGGAGATTGGTATATGAATGGTTCGTTATTGAAGCGCATGGTATCGGTGGTACTGCTGACGGTATTTTCGGTGTCACAGCTTATGCCGGTATACGGGAGAAGCTCCGGGGTCCCTTACAGCAATGCCGGACAATACGCTTCAACAGGAAAACTGAATTGCTTCCCGGATGCGGGGAGCTGGATCAACGGTTACAGCCAGTTCTACTGGGAATCTCATCCCAAGTCCGGGGATGAAATAAAGCCTTCAGACAAAGAATCCAGCTTTACCTACGGCTGGAACCTGCCCATGGACAATGCTAAAGAGCAGATAAAGGACGGGCTCAGGTACAGCATAAATCTGGAGGCTTTCGGACAATTGCTGGACTGGGATGGGGCAAGGATACAGGTGGATTTTTTGGTTCCCCAGGAGGGCGGTATAGGCTATCTGACCTATGAATTTTACCAGGAGGATATAGACCTGTGGCAGAAAATAAACTTATCGGGATATGTGCCGGAGGATGCCAGGGCCATGAAGCTGAGGCTGGGGGGCGTAAAAGGCACGGGTTTTCTCGCTGACAGCGATTGCGCCATATATTACAGGAATATAGAGGTATATCTGACCGATGATACAGCTCCGACTCCCAAATTCATAGAATACGGACAAAGCCGTGAGCTGGGGACTCCGGAGGAAAGAAGGATGAAGGACTACTACGGAGTCGGGGATGATGTATATTGGGACCTTGAATTTAATGAGCCCATATTTGTGAACGATCCGGGATACCTGGCCCATGTAAGGGGCCTGGGAAGTATAGAGAGAAGTGAGTTTCTCGATAAACAGCTGAAGGTAAAATTCCCTGAGGAGCAGCTGGCACTTTCCCATGTACAGTACAACATGGGAAAGGGAATGCTTCAGCAGTTCGGAGAGCTGAAGCTTAAGTTCAAATACAGGAACGCCGACGGAAGGGATATGACGGGGTATGCCTATCCGGTGGATAAGTCCAGGTACAACCCCAACACCTATGGAAATGATTACAGCAAGCAGATAAAGTTCAAGTATGCAGTACGCCCGGGGGATGAATTTCAGGCCTCGGACATATACGAAATGGCGATGGAGGGCGGAGTCATAACCGACAATGCCTTCAACCCGATGCCCAACGAGTGCAGGACGATATCCTTTGCTTCAGACTCCGGAAGCGGAGCCCGCAGCATATACAGGACCTATATCCAGGATTTCAAGGTTGAGACCACAGCTCCGGTGCTGCTGGATATAAACGGGAGACTGCCTGAGGGGCCGATAGGTATCAGCCAGATGGTTCCCTTGTACTTCAAGTTCTCGGAGCCTGTATATATAACTATAGCCGATGAAGCCTTTACCGAGCATAACATAAACAAGCTGCAGTTCGAGGACTATCAGCGGAGAGGCATATTCTCCACCTATGATGCGAAGCTGGTACTGAATTCACAGAACCGGGACTGGAAAGGGGAATTGAAGCCGGTACGCGCCGGCGACCCTTATGCGTACTATATTGGGGGGAACGGCACCTCCATGCTGTGCTTTGAATTTGCTAACTTGGAGAACAGCTTCGATCCCCTTGAGATAACAGGCAGTATATACAGCGATTGGAAGTCTAAAGATGCAGGTTCTACCGACAGGGTTTCCTACGGGGAGCTGTACGTGATGGACGACGCAGGAAACAAGACGCCGCTGCTGCCCAAGGGAGGCGTGAAGCTTTCGGAAAGCAAAAGGTATGTGGCGGATAGCGAGCCTCCGGTAATTACCGTTGATACCAGGGAGGGAGAAAAGGATAAGGGAGGCTTTTATGTAAAAATAGATGTTACAGACGAGCTTTCGGGGGTGGACTATGATACCCTGAGGTTCGGCCTGGGGTATACCGATGTGCCCTTCGGAGATATCATGAGTGTTTCAAAGTCCCTGGCCCCGGGCAGGTGGTACCATTCCCAGGAGCTGTCCGGAATGTTCGGGTTCGATCCGGGCCGCACAAGCAACTACAGGGTGTTTGTATATGCAAAGGACAAAAAGGGCAATATGTTCTACGGCCCGACCCACGGATATATCGGATACGGCTGGACTACGGACATAAAGGTGACGAGGATGGATATCGATATACCGGCCATTGAGACCAAGAAAGAAATGAGCGTCGGACTGGAGACCTCCCTGTGGACCTCCGCTAAGGGAAGGGCCTATGAATGCACCGTGAAGTGGGTAAGAGAGGATGGACTGAAGTCGGATTGCAAAGGGCTCTGGTACTGCATGACCCCAGAGGCCGCGGCGCCTGAGTTTTCTGCAACCTCGGGAATATGGCGGTACAAGGAGGGAAGCAAGGTTTTGACCTGGGAGGATTTTAAAGAAAATCCCCGGGAGAGGAACGGCTATTATTATATGCACATAATTGCGGCAGACGGGGAAAGGAAGCCTCTGGGGAATACAACAGTTCCGCAGCCGCTGCTTTTCGACTTCAAAGCCCCCCAGGTGACGGCAAATACCGAAATTCAGGCGGATGGGTCTATGCGGGTCATGGTCCATGCAGCCGATGAGTTTACCCCAAGGAAGGATATCGCGGTGAAGTACATTGCAGGTGATTCCGACTGGCAGCAGCTTCCTGCCAGCGGGGATATAATAATAGATAAAGACGGCCTGAAGCCCAATACCTATGTAACTATAATGGCTACGGACGCTCACCAGAATTACACAGCTCCGAATTTCGGACCTTACGGTAACACAGCACCTAAGCTTGCGGCCCCATATATCAATTTATACCGGGGGACCAAATATACCAATGAGGCTTTTGCGCAGCTCTATATTTTCTCTCCTGTGGAGGAATTCTCCTGGTCCATGGACGGAGTAAGCTGGAGCGGCTGGATACCCCTGGAAAAAGAATATACCCCCGACGGAATCGAGGTACGCACCCCGTGTGTACCGCTGCCTGACAGGGAAGGAGCCATAAGCTTCCATACAAAATACAGGAATGCCGCAGGCCTGGAGTCGGATGCAGTTGCATCCGCCGTTGTAAGGGACGTCACTCCCCCCACAGGGAAGGTCAAGTACAGCAGCTACTATGGTTCGAACTTTTACTATACGGCGGAGCTTACCGACCTGTCCGACAATTTGTGCCCTCCGGGGGATATAAAGGTAATAGGGTATGTTCCGGGTTATTATAAGGAAGTCATCTCCAGGGGAGAACCCCATTACTTTGTAATAGAGGATGCGGCAGGGAACAAGGGAGAGGTGGAGGCGTATGTGAGTCCGGCACCTGTGGTAATTCCGCCGGATGATAAGGGCGATAAAGGCGGCGGGGAGCCGGGCCCGAATCCTGATGCTTCTGCTCCGAGGATAACAGTCACGCCTGACGGAAGCAGTAATGCCGCGGTAAAGAATATATCGGTGACGATAACGGCAGAAGACGCCAGGTCTTCTATATCAAAAATACTGTATGCCTTCTCGATGGATATTGATCCCGCAGCAATAGACGGAGACGGCTGGAGAGAAACAGACAACGGCAGTACTGTAAGCCTTTCGGGTGTGACGGGGCACTATTACCTGCATGTAAAGGCGGTGAATGCGGCAGGGAATACCGGTATATTCAGGTCGGAGACGTACCATATGGA
>JAEXXN010000587.1 GCA_023405875.1 Bacillota bacterium
TTACCGCCCTTTTCCTCAAAAGCCTTTGTGAAATTCTCCATGAGTCCTTTACTGTAGTCATCAGCATTGTTGTATAAAACTGCCGCCGTCTTGGCGCCCAAAGTTTCAGCAGCATACTGAGCCATAACCTTACCCTGGAAAGGGTCTATGAAGCATGCTCTGAAAAGGAAATCCCCTATCTGTGTAACCTTTTCATTAGTTGTAAAGGTTCCGATTGCAGGTATTTTTGCTGCCTGAGCGATAGGCCCGCCGGCAAGTATGCATTTGCTCATGTCAGGTCCTACTATTGCAATAACCTTATCCTGGTCTATAAGCTTTCTGTATACGTTGGCTGTTGTTTCGGGTTTTGCTTCATTGTCTTCATATAAAAACTTAACCTGGATTTTCTTTCCGTTAACATCGAGTCCGCCATCCTTAGCCAGCTGGTCGGCAATAAGGTCAATACCGTTCTTTATGTATTCACCGGCAATAGCTGATTGGCCTGAAATCGGACAAACAACACCTATCTTGATTTCATCGGATGCATTACCGCCTGTAGCTGTCGATCCACAGCCAAATAGGGACATAGTCATAACCATTACCAATAGAATACTCAATACCTTTTTCATATTTACTTCCTCCCCTTAATAAAATAGTTTTTTAATAAACCAGAGTTAAATATGTGCCGCTTGATAAAGGCTAACTACTCACCTCCCCCAATACATTTTAGATTGATAGACCATAGTGTACTTTCACAAATTGATATCCATTTTCTATTTTCTTAGTTTGACAAGAATTATTTGTCACACTTACCACTATACGAATGACAATAATGTTTATTTTACATATGATATATGAGGTTGCGTGACGTATTTCATATTGTGAAATATTATTTCATATATTTATTCTACTACCATTTATAAAAATCTGCAAGATAAAAATATATAACTGCAATTGATATTTTAAAACTTTTCTGTATATTGGATACATTCAGAAAGCTTCAATGCTGCAAGATAAATACAATAGCGTTATCCGTTTATTATGTTGAAGAGCACTACCTTGCATTTCTTATCACGTCTATGTATTCTTTTGCCAGCTCCTCCAGTCCCTTGTAATCATCATTGGCAAGAAAAACTTTCTTCGCCAGGCTTCCGCCCACGCCTACAGCAGCCGCCCCAGCTTTTATGAATTCTCCTGTATTGTTGATATCTACTCCGCCCACAGCCATCATGTCGATATAATCGTAGGGCCCTCTCAAGTCGCTGATGTATTTGGGCCCGGCAGATGACACGGGAAAAATTTTTACCATATCCGCACCGGCCGCATAGCATTGTAAAACCTCAGTAGCTGTAAATGCACCGGGCACCATGACCTTTCCATATCGCTTAACCGTTGATATCACCTGGATATCGGTATTCGGTGCAAGTATAAATTCCGCACCGCATTCCATAGCCCTGACAGCGCTGGCAGGGTTGGTAACGGTACCTGCTCCCACAGCTATTTCTCCTTTGAACCTGTCATATATAGACAGGATTATCCTATCCGCACCGGGAGTATTGAAGGTCACCTCGATTGCTTTCACTCCGCCCTTATATAAGGCCTCAACGGTACGTATCGCTTTATCTTCTTCAATGCCTCTCAATATTGCCACTATCCCTGTGTCCTTTATTAATCCGAGAACCTCCGAGCTTTTCATTTATTACCCCTCCCCTAAAAGGCCTCTGGCTTTTGCTATCACTATAGAACCAAGCCCGGCCATATCCTTCATTGCTTCGTCATCTACCACATGTATCCCGCCGGTAAAACAGCCGTCATTTTTCAGCAATATTTCAAAGGCTCTCTTAAAAGCCTCACTCCCGCCGATTATTACAGGCTGCCCGGTATTAAATTTCAAAGCCCGGCTGTTTTTCAGCGCAAATAAATCATTCTCCAATACTGCACCCAGCAAAAAATTTGCCTTGTCATCAGTAGAATGATCAGTAAACTGATCCAGTATCCGTACAGTAAAACAGGTCCTGTTCAGCCCCACATTTTTTGAATAATCCGCTCCGGCTATTATCATTTCTTCATTTATTTTTTTGACAAAAGAACTATTAAGTGCATTTGCAAGAATGGTATTATTGGTTAAGACTGCCAGCAATTCACCTGCCAGTGTTGTCATGCAGCCCGTTATCTGCCTGCTGTTGTTCAGGCTTACAAATTTGGTATGGGAGCCGGGAAGGATCACAACGGCAGCTTCTTCTAGCCTGAGACCTTCCAGTATTCCAAAGGTTTCTGCCTCTTCCCCCCGCATCATATCCATTTCTTCACAATTTTTCAGTTCTATGCTTCCCAGAGGATTTTTGATTCCGGGAACAAACCATATCGGCCTGTCGAGCACAGCATCGATCCGGACCGGCACCATGTGCTTCGCCAATTCTTCCACTCCTGCTGGAGCATATACGTGGGGCACCTCATATAAACCAACGTTTGAAGTGATCATCCCCGATGCAAGAAAAAGCTCCACCTCCGAAGCCTTTATATTTCTCTGTTCAAGAGCCGTCTTTATCGCAGCCCTTACACCCTGATACAATTTTTCCTTATTGCCCGTAACAGCCGTATCCCTTACGCCTACTCCGGCAAATGAACCTGATATTACCTTGCCGTCCTTCCATAGCTTCACCCTGGTATTGGATGTGCCTGTATCGATTGTGGCAATATACATATAATCATCACCTTCATGAAATTTTCATCTATATGTAATTCGATTCGTTGAGCCGGTCAATTCCGGTTGCTGTAGCCACAAAGCTGCAACAACCATCAAAACAAAGTAATTTATAAAAAGTATAATTTCTCTCCGATATAGCCTAACCTTCTGGAAATTTCCAGGGCTGCCGTCTTTACCAGGCGGCCGAACAGCTCCAGCCTGCTGCTGTTGATCTTTGAAGCCAGGCTTGCAATACTTATTGCGGCAATGGCCTTGCCTGACCTGTCATATATGGGAGCTGCAACGCAAAACACGTCTTCCTCATTCTCCCTGTCGTCTATCGAATATCCTCTTTTGCGTGTGCTCTCCAGATCAGCGATCAGATCCTCGTAGCATTTTATTGTATACTCAGTTACAGGCAGAAGCTTGCCGCCCCCTGTGATTTCTTTTATCCTATCCTCCGGGTAAGCTGCAAGCAAAGCCTTTCCAAGGCCTGTGCAGTACATTGGGTTACTGG
>JAEXXN010000011.1 GCA_023405875.1 Bacillota bacterium
CTGCAATACTGCCCTTGCGGTATTTGACCAAAAGAGGCTGCGCATTTGCCGCAAAGCTTTCCCCCGTTGTCGAATACCTTACATGGCCGATGCTTATATCTCCCTTAAGGAGGTTCAGTATTTTATCGTCGAAAACCTCAGATACCAGGCCCATTTCCTTATAACAGGTTATTATCCCGTCCCTGTTCACGGCTATTCCGGCGCTTTCCTGGCCTCTGTGCTGCAAGGCTATAAGTCCGTAATAGGTGAGGCTTTCTATCTCCATATTGCCCTTGTCGTATATGCCGATAATTCCGCATTCTTCCTTAAGCTTATCCTCTTTTATAAAAATATCATTATACATGGTTTATCTCCTATATAATTTATCTTGGTGGGTTCTTTGAAGCCTTTAGGACGACCACTAGTTGCCCCTACCTCAGTCTCCTTACTACTTCCATGTAACCTTCTTCAACCTTGCCCAGATCCCTTCTGAAGCGGTCTTTGTCCAGTTTTTCATGGGTTGTGGCATCCCAGAGCCTGCAGGTATCCGGTGATATCTCGTCTGCCAGTATTATCTTTCCTTCAGGAGTCCTTCCGAACTCCAGCTTGAAATCAACCAGAATTATATCTTTTGAAAGCATATATTCCGACAATACGTCATTCACCCTGAATGCCATTTTTGTTATTTGGACAACCTCCTGCTCTGAAGCTATGCCCATGGCTTTAATATGATAATCGTTTACCATGGGATCTCCAAGGGCATCGTCCTTATAGCAAAATTCAAGCACTGTGGAATCAAGCTTCACACCTTCCTCAAGACCCAATCTCTTTGAAAGTGAGCCTGCAGCATAATTTCTCACCAGCACCTCCAACGGAACGATTTTAACCTTCTTTACAAGTGATTCCCTATCACTGATTTTTTCTATCATATGAGTCTCTACTCCTGCCTTCTCCAATAATTCAAAAAGCTTTGCAGAGATTTCATTGTTCATTATTCCCTTATTCACTATCGTGCCTTTTTTTAGTCCGTTAAATGCTGTGGCATCATCCTTATAATCCACTATGCAAAGATTTGGATCATCTGTAGCATACATTTTTTTTGCTTTTCCCTCATATAGCATTTCCAGCTTTTTCATTTGGAGACCTCCTCTTTTATCCTTTGATCTTTTTTGGCTACTTCCAGTTTCATATTGTCTTTATATGTTTTAAGCTTTGCACCAAGCTCTTTATACTTTATCGAGAGCATCTGCACCGCCAGTAATCCTGCATTTGCGGCCCCATTTATTGCAACCGCGGCAACCGGTACTCCGGGAGGCATTTGTACTATTGAAAGCAATGAATCCAGACCGTCCAGGCTTCTGGACTTTACAGGAACACCTATTACCGGAAGATGAGTCAGGGCAGCTACCATGCCCGGCAAATGTGCAGCTCCTCCGGCTCCCGCTACTATAACTTCAATTCCTCGTTCCTCTGCTTCTACTGCATATTGATACATCCGGTCCGGAGTCCTATGCGCCGATACTACGCTTATTTCGTATCCGACCCCGAATTCATCAAGGATTTTAGCGCACTCATTCATCACGGAAAAATCCGAATCGCTTCCCATGATAATTCCAACCTTTTTTGCTTCACTTGGATTGTCATTTTGCATGTCCCCATCCTCCAATCTTTTAAGCTTCAGCATATCAAGTACGGCGGTCGCATTTTCCGCCGCTATACCGGCATTATCGCCCAAAACAGTTATGTGTCCTATTTTTCTCATGTTGCCGGCTGTTTTCTTGCCGTATAAGTGAAAATAAACGCCCTCTTTTTCCAATATCGACTCTAGCCCTTCAAAGGTATACCTTCCTTCAACCTCCTCATTTCCAAGTATATTTACCATGGCACAAGGTGAAATGAGCCTTGTGGAACCAAGAGGCATTCCTGTTATAATCCTTGCAAGCTGTTCAAATTGAGAGGTTATACAGGCTTCAATGGTATAATGGCCCGAATTATGCGGCCTCGGAGCGATTTCATTTATATACACATTGCCATTTTGATCATGGAACAGCTCTATGCAAAATACTCCGACATCCGAAAAGGCCTCCATTACGCCATTGGCTATGCTTTTGACCTTTTCCCCTGTAATTGTGCTTATTTCAGCAGGAACCTTCGTCAGCCTCAATATATTATCCTCATGAAAGTTTTCGGCAACAGGAAAGAAATCATTTTCCCCGCACATATTCCTGGCTGCAATTATTGACAGCTCCTTATCAAAGCAAATATATTCTTCTACCATAAGCTCCCCTTGAAGAAAGGACTCAGGTATTGCATTCATATCCGACCGGTGCTTCAGCACGAGGTTTCCTTTTCCGTCATAGCCCCCGGTACAGGTTTTCAGTATAAGGGGAGCCCCGAGCTCGGAAAAGGCTTTTGCTATATCTTCCTTACTTGCTACCTTGCGGAACTCAGGTACCGGAAGTCCCTTGCTTTTCAAAAACATCTTCTGTGTGTACTTATCCTGGATAATCTTAAGGGTGTTTGAAGATGGATAAATGCTGTAGCCCTCAGCTTCCAAGTTACCAAGAATATTTGAATCAATATGCTCAAACTCATAGGTCAAAACATCGGTAAGCTCTGCAAGCCTTCTTATTGCTCCTGCATCCTTGAAGGAAGCCACTATCTGGCTGTCTGCAACCTGACCGGCAGGAGCTCCGGGAGTGGGATCCAATACAGTAACATGATAACCCATGCGCTTTGCTTCCATTGTGAGCATTCTGCCAAGCTGGCCTCCTCCTATTATGCCTAT
This sequence comes from Bacillota bacterium, assembly GCA_023405875.1. Taxonomy (GTDB): domain Bacteria; phylum Bacillota; class Clostridia; order Lutisporales; family Lutisporaceae; genus BRH-c25. Next base: position 2,768 of record JAEXXN010000011.1, read on the forward strand.
TGTAGCCGGAGGCTGCAGCTTTCTTTTATACTTTTCCATATAAACACCTCTTAACTCCTATATACCCTACTGTAATGCCTTAAACGCGTTCTATCTATCTAAAATAGGCAACTCCAGCCTCAAATAACCTTTGCTCCTTTTCTCCAGGTACATTTTTGGCTATGTTGTCTCCAACTCTTTCAGAATGTCCCATCTTTCCGAAAATTCTTCCGTCAGGACTTGTTATCCCTTCAATAGCTTCTATTGAGCCATTTGGATTAAAAGCTGGATCGTAAGTCGGATTGCCGATTATATCTACATATTGTGTAGCAACCTGGCCCTTTTGTATGAGCTCGGCTACCGTCGCACTACCTGCTGCAAATCTCCCTTCACCATGGGATACTGCTATGGTGTGTATATCACCAACCTTCGCCCTGCTGAGCCATGGAGATAGTGCTGATGCTACCTTTGTCCTCACCATGCAGGATACGTGCCGTCCAATTTTATTGAAGGTCACGGTCGGCGAGTTTTCATCTATATCTCTGATCTCGCCATATGGCAAAAGCCCAAGCTTGATCAGTGCCTGGAAGCCGTTGCATATCCCCAGCATCAGTCCGTTTCTCTCCTTAAGCAGCTTCATAACTGCTTCTTTTACCTCAGGGTTCCTGAATACCGTTGCTATGAACTTACCCGAGCCCTCCGGCTCGTCTCCGCTGCTGAAGCCGCCGGGAAGTGCAATTATCTGGGCATTTTCTATGGCTTTTACCATGCCTTTGATAGAGGCTTCAATATCTGTCGGCGTTATATTCCTGAATACAAGCAGCTCCGGGATACCCCCGGCTTTTTCAAAAGCCCTTGCAGTATCGTACTCACAATTGGTGCCGGGGAATACCGGTATGAAAACTCTTGGTCGTGCAAGTTTTACAGAGGAAACGACATTTTTTTCTCTTCTATAGCATATATTCTTTGGCTTGTCAGGTATTTCCTCCATATGGGTTGGGAATATCCTCTCAAGAGGCGTTTCCCATGCCTTGTATGCAGCCTCAAGCTCTATCGAATTTTCCCCCAGGCTTATTTCCTGCCTGTCCTGTATGTAACCCACTATTTCATAGGCCACACTCGACAGCAGGCTGTCAACTTTCCTGACAGACTCAAGCTCCAACAGGATTGAACCATAATCAGGTGTGAAAAGCTCCTTGCCCTCCCAGCCTGCTTCAAAGCTGAAGCCGAGCCTGTTGCCAAAACACATTTTGCTTATAGCCGCTGCAATACCCCCGTATTTTACGGTTGCAGCAGACAACACCAAGCCTTTATTTATCAGTTCATGGACCTTTGCATATATTTTGTGGAGTCCCTCAAAATCAGGCAGCTCTTCAGAGTCTCTTTCCGCCTTCATAAGCACCACGGTGCTTCCTGCCTTCTTGAACTCCTGTGATACTATCTTGTCCGCCTCGGCCACAGCAACTGCGAAAGCTACCAGTGTCGGAGGCACATTTATATCCTTAAAAGTGCCGGACATGCTGTCCTTTCCCCCGATGGCAGGAATACCAAGCTTTCTCTGGGCATATAATGCGCCAAGCAGAGCGCTTGCCGGCTTGCCCCACCTGGCCGGGTCCTTTCCCAGCTTCTCAAAGTATTCCTGGAGGGTAAGCCTTATCTTGCTGTAATCGCCTCCCAGGGCTGCAACCTTTGCCGCAGCCTCCACCACTGCATAAACAGCGCCGTGGAAGGGGCTCCATTTAGCCAGCCTGGGGTTATAGCCCCAGGTCATTAACGTAGCGGTATTTGTTTCCCCCTGCATTACCGGAAGCTTCATAGCCAAGCCCTCTGAAGGAGTATCCTGGTATCTGCCCCCAAAAGGCATCAATATGGTGCCGGCTCCTACGGTACTGTCGAAGCGTTCCACAAGTCCCTTCTGGCTGCATACATTCAAGTCTTTAAGGTTCTCAAGCCATTTATCCTTAATATCCGCCTTATCTGTTTTTAAGGCTCTGAAGCCTTCAAAAAAGCTTACTGTACCCGGAGCTTTTATCACAGCCTGCGCACTCTGCTTTACCCCGTTGGTGTTCAGGAAGTCACGGCTTATATCAACTATCATCTGTCCCTGCCACTGCATCCTGAGCCTGTTGTCTCCGGTAACCCTTGCTGCTGCCACTGCTTCAAGGTTTTCTGCCCCCGCATGCTCTATCAGCTTTTCCGCATCCCCGGGAGCAACCATTACGGCCATCCGCTCCTGGGATTCCGATATGGCAAGCTCGGTACCATCCAGCCCCTGGTATTTCTTGGGGACTATGTCAAGGTCTATGTAAAGTCCCTCCGCCAGCTCCCCTATTGCTACCGAAATTCCTCCGGCGCCGAAATCATTACATTTTTTTATCAGCTTACTGACAGACGGATTTCTGAACAGTCTTTGAAGCTTTCTCTCAGTAGGTGCATTTCCCTTCTGGACCTCAGCACCGCAGCTTTGTATCGACTCCTCGGTATGCTCCTTGGAGGAGCCGGTAGCTCCGCCGCAGCCGTCCCTGCCTGTCCTGCCGCCCAAAAGCACTATTACATCCCCCTCCGCAGGGGCTTTCCGTACCACATTGCTCTTTGGAGCCGCACCTATTACTGCTCCTATTTCCATTCTTTTTGCCACAAAAGCCTCGTCATATACCTCCGACACCTGCCCTGTAGCCAGTCCTATCTGGTTACCGTAGGAGCTGTAGCCTGCCGCCGCTCCTGTAGTGATCTTCCTCTGGGGAAGCTTTCCCGGCAGTGTGGACTCAATGCTTGCCCTGGGGTCTCCGCTTCCTGTTACTCTCATTGCCCCGTATACATAGGACCTTCCCGAAAGAGGGTCCCTTATGGCGCCTCCGAGACAGGTTGCAGCTCCCCCGAAGGGCTCTATTTCAGTAGGGTGGTTGTGTGTCTCATTCTTGAACATCACAAGCCACTCCTCCGGTTTTCCGTCTACATCGGCATTTACTATGATGCTGCAAGCATTTATCTCATCGGAGACCTCCAGGTCAGGAAGCTTTCCCTTCTTTCGCAGCTCCTTCATACCTATCACTGCCATGTCCATAAGGCTTATATCCCTATCCTGATACTTATATACATAAGCTCTTGCTTCCAGGTATCCCTCAAGGGCAGACTCGATTGCCCGAGTATAGAGGTCTTTTTCTATATCAATTTTCTTTATTGCTGTATGAAAGGTGGTATGACGGCAGTGATCCGACCAGTAAGTGTCTATCACCCTTAATTCTGTAACGGTAGGATTCCTTTTCTCAGTGTTTCTGAAATATTCCTGACAGAACTTCAGGTCCTCAAAATTCATTGCAAAGCCCATACGCTCCATCAGACCGGAAAGCTTCTCCTCATCCATTTCTATGAAGCCCCCGACCTCTTTTACATTTTCAGGTGCGGCTGCCGCGAACTCCAGGCTCTGAGGCTTTTCCAACGCTGCTTCCCTGGATTCCAGGGGATTGATACAGTAGCTTTTTATCCTTTCAAAATCTGCATCAGAAATATCTCCGGACAGTACAAGCAGCTTTGCTGTTTTTACCTCGGGCCTTTCCTTCTGTGTCAATATCTGGAGACATTGAGCAGCAGAATCGGCCCTCTGGTCATATTGCCCCGGAAGGTACTCCATTGCAAATATTCTGTCCTTTTTATCCGTTTCAATTTTTTCATCGTAGAAATTATCAACTGTTGGCTCAGAAAAGATTGTATTTCTTGCAGAGCTGTATTCAGAATCTGTGATTCCAGAAATGTCATATCTGTTGATTATTCTAAGGCTTGTCAGGTTCTTGATTCCAAGGTTGTCCCTTATGTCATTGAACAGGTCTCTTGCAGAAACGGCATAGTCGTTCTTTTTTTCGACGTATATCCTTTTCACATTGCTCACCAAATTTCACCTCGTTCTACTGTTAGAATTCGCAAAAATACTATAAATATCAATCAAATTTCGATCAAATATTTCCTTGAAGATATTCTTTACAATTAGATTTTAACATAGTAAAATTATTTAAAATAATTAATATTATTAATACTAATAATAAGGAGCACTTATATATGGATATTAATTTTGAGCTGTACAAGGTCTTCTACTATGTATCAAGATCCCTCAGCTTTTCTGCTGCCTCTGAGGAGCTTTTCATAACTCAATCCGCTGTAAGCCAGTCAATAAAGCTGCTGGAAGAAAAGCTGAAGTGCCAGCTCTTTTTCAGGAATACCAAAAGGGTCAAGCTTACAAGAGAGGGTGCCCTTTTGTTTGGACATATCGAACAGGCCTTTAATTATATCAAATCCGGCGAAAGGATACTTGAGGAGATGCAATCCCTGGGCCAGGGGGAGATCCGTATAGGAGCCAGCGACACCATCTGCAAATATTACCTGATGCCCTATATCAAAACCTTCAACAGGAC
>JAEXXN010000068.1 GCA_023405875.1 Bacillota bacterium
ATGTCGATCATGTGGAAGGAGAAATACACCCTGTTACAATGGAGCTTATAGGAAAAGCCAAAGAGCTTGCGGCAGTAGTAGATTTCCCGGTTTATTGCGTTTTCATAGGGCATAATATAGGGGACAAAGCGGAAGAATTGCTGCATTACGGGGTGGACGAAGTATTTGTATATGATTATGAAGAGCTGAAGGATTTCAGGATAGAGCCATATACAGCGGCTTTTGAAGCTTTTATTGAAAAAGTGAAGCCCTCTTCGCTGCTGGTAGGTGCCACAACCATAGGAAGGTCCCTTGCCCCAAGAGTGGCCGCCAGGTTCAGGACAGGTCTTACAGCTGACTGTACAAGGCTGGAAATGAAGGAAAATACAGATCTTGTCCAGATCAGGCCTGCTTTTGGCGGAAATATCATGGCCCGGATCCTTTGCCCGAATACAAGGCCTCAGCTGGCAACAGTAAGATATAAGATTATGAACGCACCGGAAAAGAGCCCTGTAAAAAGCGGCAAAATAACTCATTGTGAGATAGATAGGTCACTGTTGTCCTCCGGGGTAGAGGTGCTTAAGGTAACAAAAAAGGAAATAGAGGAAAATATTTCGGATGCAGAGGTTATCATAGCAGTAGGCAGGGCTTTGAAGACCGAAAAGGATATGGCCATGGTAGAGGAGCTGGCGGAGCTTATGGGGGCGCAGATCGCAGGTACCAGACCTCTTATCGAGGCAGGCTTCATAAGTCCTAAGAAGCAGATCGGCTTATCAGGAAGAACTGTAAAGCCAAAGCTGATAATAACCCTGGGTATTTCCGGCGCAGTTCAGTTTACTGCCGGAATGAACGGGTCGGAGAAGATATTCGCAGTCAACTCGGATCCCAATGCTTCAATATTTAATGTTGCTCATTACGGGATCGTAGGAGATATATATGAAATAGTTCCTCGGCTGATCCAGGATATTAAAAGTTCAAGAAGCGCTTAAGCCTGATTTTTAATATCGATTAAATTAAGTCAATTATCGGGAGGTAATTTTGTGGAATATAAAAAGCTTGATGCCAAAGACATGGAGTTTTTAATATCATTATTAGGTGAAAACAGAGTTTTTACCGGTGAAGCAATAAATGAAGACTTCAGCCATGATGAGATGGGCGGAATAAGCAGGATGCCCGATGTATTGGTGGAGGTTGCATCCACTGAAGAGGTATCGAAAATTATGAAGTATGCCGATGAGAACCTGATTCCCGTTGTGGCGAGAGGTTCCGGCACAGGATTGGTAGGAGCATCGGTCCCTGTACATGGCGGGATCATGATGTGCATGTCAAAAATGAACAACATACTTGAAATTGATGAAGAGAACCTGACTTTGACACTGGAGCCGGGAGTGCTCCTTATGGATATCAATAAATATGTAGAGCCCTTTGATCTGTTCTATCCTCCCGACCCGGGAGAGAAAACTGCAACGATAGCAGGAAATATCAACACAAATGCCGGGGGAATGAGAGCCGTAAAATATGGCGTAACAAGAGACTACATCAGGGGCCTGGAAATAGTGCTGCCCAATGGTGAGATAATCAATGTAGGAGGCAAGGTAGTCAAGAATTCCTCCGGTTACAGCATCAAGGACCTGATATGCGGTTCTGAAGGAACCCTGGGTATTGTCACAAAAGCAATACTTAAGCTTATACCTCTGCCCAAAAAAGCGGTGTCCCTGCTGATCCCCTTTCCGAACCTGGATATGGCGATAAGCACAGTTCCCAAAATAGTAAAATCAAAGGCTGCACCTACCGCGATAGAATTTATGCAAAGAGAAGTTATCCTTGCGGCTGAAGAATTCCTGGGAAAGAAATTCCCTGACAATTCTTCCGACGCATACCTGTTGCTGACCTTTGACGGCAACAGCCTGGCGGATATTGAGAAGGCTTATGAGAGCGTTGCTAATATTTGTCTTGAAGAAGGCGCTCTGGATGTATTCATAACCGATACTGATGAAAGAAAAGAAGCGGTATGGTCTGCCAGAGGGGCATTTTTGGAAGCGGTAAAGGCTTCTACGACAGAGATGGATGAATGTGATGTAGTGGTACCGAGAAACAAGGTTGCAGAATTCATAAAGTATACCGATGAGCTTCAGAAGGAGTACGATGTAAGGATAAGAAGCTTCGGACACGCAGGAGACGGCAATCTGCACGTATATGTGCTCAGAGACCAGCTTTCCGATGAGGAATGGGAAAAGAAGCTTCACGAGGTTTTTGAAGCAATGTACGGCAAATCCATTGAATTAAAGGGCCTGGTTTCCGGCGAGCATGGTATAGGCTATGCAAAAAAACCTTATTTGTATGAGCAGTACGGACCTGAATACCTGGCACTGATGAAAAATATAAAGCTGGCCTTTGACCCCAATAATATATTGAATCCGGGCAAAATATGCCAGTAGCTGCATTTTAGAAAGGCAATCTGATAAAGGAGAAAACAATGATGAATAACTATCTACTATTTTTCATAGCACTTACTCCTATTGTGTGGCTGATGGTTTCCCTGGGTGCCTTAAAAATGCCCGGTCACAAGACCTGCTCCATAACGCTTGCGCTTACGGCCCTCCTTGCGGTACTTGTATGGAGGATGCCTGTGGATCAGGCATTGACAGCTGCTCTGGAGGGTGCTGCAATGGCCCTGTGGCCGATAATCATAGTAATTATCGCTGCGGTGTTCACCTATAATCTTTCCATCCATACCAAAAGTATGGATGTCATTAAAAACATGATGGTAGGGATAACTACCGACAGAAGGATCCTGGTATTGATCGTTGCCTGGGGCTTCGGAGGCTTTCTTGAAGCAATAGCAGGCTTCGGAACGGCAGTTGCAATACCGGCAAGCATACTTGCAGCACTTGGCTTTGACCCTGTATTTGCTGCGATAATATGCCTCATTGCAAATACTACACCCACTGCCTTCGGGGCAATAGGCCTGCCGGTCACCACCCTGGCAAAAATCGCGGGGATAGATGCTTCTACTCTGAGTTATGCTGTCAGTGTCCAATTATTCGTGCTTATAATAGTTGTGCCCCTGGTGTTGGTAATGCTGACGGGCAAAAGCGTAAAGGCAATAAAAGGAGTCATGCTCATTTCCCTGGCTTCAGGCCTGGCCTTCGCGGTGCCGCAGATCTTTGCGGCAAAATATCTGGGAGCAGAGCTGCCTGCGCTGCTTGGCTCAGTAATATGCATAGCTGTAACTGTTATAATGGCAAAAATCTTTTATAAAAATACGGCGTCAACCGAAAAAGAACCTGTAACCTTGAAGGAAGGCATATTGGCCTGGATGCCGTTTATCCTGGTACTGGCTTTCATACTGCTTACAAGTACTCTTGTACCGGCAATAAACAAACCCTTGTCTGCCATAAAGACTTCTGTAACCATTTTCAGCGGGCCGGGAGCAAAGCCGACTTCCTTCTTATGGATCGCTAATCCCGGAACCTTGATAATACTGGCTGCCTTCATCGGAGGTCTGATACAGGGTGCGAAATTATCAGATATAGTTATGGTACTGGGAAAAACCTGCAAGCAGATGACCAAATCAATAATTACAATTCTTTCAATTGTGGCTCTTGCCAAGGTTATGAGCTACAGTGGAATGATAACCTCAATTGCAGTGGTGCTGGTTGCAATTACCGGCAGCCTTTACCCGATATTTGCTCCTTTGATAGGTGCCTTGGGAACCTTCGTAACGGGAAGCGACACCTCATCCAATGTATTGTTCGGGCCGCTGCAGATCGAGGTGGCAAGAAACCTGAACATGGACCCTTATTGGATGGCGGCGGCAAATACAGGAGGCGCGACAGCGGGGAAAATGATATCACCTCAAAGCATAGCTGTAGCTACAGCGGCTACAGGAATCATAGGAACTGAAGGCAAAATATTGAAGGCAACCTTGAAATTTTGTCTTGTGTATTTGGTAATACTGGGACTGATTGTATACTTCGGAGCATAGGAAGCAGCAGGTGTATAAACCGTTAAAGCCCTGATATGCTGTGAAGGTGAGATAGAATAAAAGACATATGAATAATGAGCAGAGCCGGCTTGCATATAAGCCGGCTCTGCTTTTTAGCGTACTTTGGTTTTAAAATGCTTCAATGGAAGTCTTTTTTACAGCTTATAGAAATGATATAATATTCTTATATTTTACAAAATTAGAACTATTTCCACACAGGGCCAAGAGTGTCCCGATAATGCATAATACATATGGAGGACATGATAATGATAAATGGAAAGCCTGGCAAAAGCGGTTACTCACATTTTATTGAAAACATGCCCGATGGATTGGTATATCTGGAGAGCGTTGCAAATGACGCCGGAAGAGTTGTTGATTATATATTTGTTGAAGTCAACCGGTCCTTTGAGCAGCTGGTTGAAACAAAAGCCCCGAAGCTATTGGGGAAAAGGGTTACAGAGGTCTTTACCGGTGGAAAGCTTCATGGCCTCGACTTCAGGGATATGTGCGGCAGGCTGGAGCTGATGGAAGAAAATAATAAATTCGAGTATTATTCCTCCAGGCTGAAAAAATGGTATTTGATCTACTATTATAAAAGCGAGAAAAATTATCTTAGCCTGGTGTTCCATGATATAACCGAATCAAAGAAAAGAGCGGAAAAGATCAAGACTCTTTATGAAGCTCTGGAGAAATTCAATGAGGCTACATCCTTGGACATAGATTATCAATGGATGGCCAATGAGCTTCAAAAGCTTTCCGGAGCCTCATTTGTGCTGGTGAATGTTTTTAACAAGGTTAAGATGGAAGCCGTTGCCTATGGTTTTTCCGGACTGGGCAGCGAAATACGGCAGGCTGTCAGAATATTGGATTTTGAGCCTGTAGGCAAGGTATGGAAGGTTGATGAGCTGGACCTGGAGATAATGGAGTCCAAGAAGCTGGTAAGGATAGGTAGGCTAAAGGAGCTTAGCAGGCAGCATATTTCGCCGCATATTGCCGAAATGGCGGAAAAGGTATTTAAGATAGGAGATTCCTATGGCATCGGTATAGGCCATAATAATGAAGTCCTTGGAAGCTTTATTATAACAATGCGTGAAGGGGACGAAGTGGAAAGCCCCGATATTGTTGAGCTTTTTGTAAATCAGCTGGGAATAATGATGCTCCGGAATAAAGCCCAGGAAGAAATAAAGAAGATAGGTCAGGAATACATGACTGTATTCAATGGAAGCCAGGATGCCATGTTCCTTGTAAATGTGAATAATGAGAACAGCTTTACCTATTATATGATCAGCAAGGGCTATGAGCTGGATGTAGGTATTCCTGCCGAATCGGTATGCGGCCTGACACCGAGGGACCTTTACGGAGAGACTATAGGAAGGCAGATGGAGGCTCATTATGTGGATTGTATAACTGCCCGAAAAACCATTACCTATCAGGAGTCATTTTTTGTATTGGGAGAGAAAAAGGTATGGCATACCTTGCTGTCGCCGGTACTGAAGGATGGAAAGGTTGTTCAGATAGTGGGCTCAAGCAGGAATATAACTGAACTGAAAAAATGGGAGGATGAAGTATCAAGAGAAAGACAGTTTTTCAAGGTCACTTTACACTCTATCGGTGACGCCGTTATAACAACCGATACAGATAACCGGATAGTCTTGCTTAACAAGGCTGCAGAGGTACTTACGGGGTGGGGTCAGGAAGAGGCGGGAGGCAAGCTTTTAAACGAAGTCCTGGTAACGGATATAGAGAAAAGGCATGGAATGTTTGATGATGTTACAGGAAAAGAAGGGACAAATGAAAAGCTTCAAGGCTATGACAAAATCCTGATATCAAGGTCGGGAAGCAGGAAAATAATATCGAGCAGCGAGGCCTTCATCAGGGATGAAAATTCCAATATACTGGGCGTGGTAATTGTATTCCGTGATGTGACCGCTGAGAGGCAGAAGGAAGAGGAAGTAAGGTATCTGGGCTACCATGACAGGCTGACAGGACTGTATAACCGCGCTTACTTTGAAGAGGCCCTGATGAGGCTGGACGATGAAAAATATCTGCCCCTTGGCCTTGTTATGGGAGATTCCAACGGACTTAAAATGGTAAATGATGTTTTTGGACATGAAGAGGGGGACAAGCTGTTACGGAGCATTACAGGAATATTCAGGTCGGTTTGCGGACATGAGGATATCATTGCCAGGGTAGGCGGGGATGAATTTGCTGTAATTCTTCCAAGGACAAGCCTTGAGAAAATGAATACCATCACATCAAATTTGAAGCAGCTGTGCAACAACAGCACCGGGGAGCCTATATGTCCGAGTATAGCTCTCGGAGCGGCTCTGAAGTCTGATGTCAATCAGAGTATTGAAGGGATATATAAGCTGGCGGAAGACAGGATGTACAACAACAAGCTGGTGGAAAGCAAGAGCATACGAAGCTCGATAATAGCGTCACTAAAAAAGACCCTGGAGGAGAGGACCCATGAGACCGAAGCACATGCTCAGCGTATGAATGCAATATCCATGGAGGTGGGACGGATAATGGGCCTCCACGATAATGAACTGGATGAATTGTCACTTCTGGCAATGCTGCATGACATAGGGAAAATCGCAATACCCGACTATATCCTGGGTAAAGCTGCAAGATTGTCGGAGGAAGAATGGAGCATAATGAAAGGCCACTGTGAAATAGGCTATCGCATAGCAGTTGCTTCTCCGGAGCTTGCCCATATTGCCGATCTTATTCTCAGCCATCACGAAAGATGGGATGGCACCGGTTATCCCCAGGGGCTCAGGGGGGTGGAGATACCATTGCTGTCACGGATAATTTCGGTTGTAGATGCATATGATGCCATGACAAACGACAGGCCTTATCATTCCGCTGTTGGAAGCGAGGCAGCTTTGGCAGAGCTGGAAAGGTGCAGCGGAACTCAGTTTGACCCGTGTATAGTGGAAAAAGTAATAAGGGTAATAAGAGAAAGAGCTGTGCAGTACTAATGACTGGTACAGCTCTTTCTTTTTATATTTTTCGGGAATATTACCTTGAAGGTCGTGCCTTTCCCCAGAGTACTGTCA
>JAEXXN010000124.1 GCA_023405875.1 Bacillota bacterium
GAGCTGTTCAAGAATCCGCTGCATCCCTACACCAAAGGGCTGCTGGCATGTGTCCCGGACGTAAACAGAAAAGGCAAGAAGCTGCATGTTATAAAGGGTATGGTCCCAAGCCTTTACGAGCTTCCCAGGGGCTGTCCCTTCTCACCCAGATGCGATGCGGCACTGCCCGTGTGCCACGACCGGAAGCCTGAGCTTATTGAGAAGGAAGGGCATTCCGTAAGGTGCATACTATATGAAGAATAGGGGGTGGTCGATATGGCTGAGAGGCTTATTGAGGTCCAGGAGCTGAAGAAGTGGTTTCCTATAAAAAAAGGTTTTCTGAAAAAGACGGTAGGTCATGTTAAAGCTGTTGACGGTCTGAGCTTTTCAATAAATAAGGGAGAGACCCTGGGAATAGTAGGTGAATCAGGCTGCGGAAAGTCCACAATGGGGAGGACGCTGCTGAGATTATTGGAGCCGACCTCGGGCAGGATATTCTTTGAGGGAGAGGATATAACGGAGCTGAAAAAAGAAGGCTTGAGGGAGAAAAGAAGGGATATGCAGATCATTTTCCAGGACCCCTTTGCATCCCTGGACCCGAGGATGTCGGTGGGCAGCATAATAAGCGAGCCCCTGAAGGTACATAAGGTGCTTTCGGGCAAAGCGCTGGAGGAGAGGGTAGCACAGCTTCTCAGCGAAGTAGGCTTGAATCCGGATTATGCCTCAAGGTATCCCCATGAGTTTTCCGGTGGCCAGAGGCAAAGGGTCGGGATCGCCAGGGCCCTTGCGCTGAAGCCAAAGCTGATAGTATGTGACGAGGCTGTCTCTGCATTGGATGTATCGGTGCAGGGCCAGATAATAAACCTGCTGCAGGAGCTGAAGGATAGATTTTCGCTGACATATATTTTTATAGCCCATGACCTTGGGGTAGTAAGACATATATCCGACAGGGTAGCAGTGATGTATCTTGGTAAAATGCTTGAGCTGGCCGATAAGGATGAGCTTTACGAGAATCCGTTGAATCCGTACACAAAAGCTCTGCTTCAGGCCGTTCCCGTGCTGGACCCTGATCGTATAAAAACGGCGCCCGTCCTTGAAGGGGAAATACCAAGCCCTGCGGATCCGCCTTCAGGCTGCAGGTTCCATACCAGATGCAATATGGCCATAGACAGGTGCAAAGAGTCGGAACCCAAGCTTAATGAAGTAACTCCCGGGCATTTTTGCGCATGTCACTTGTATTACAAGCCGTGAAGCTGTATAGTTTCTATAAGAGGCACGGGGCCTGGACATAGGCTCGTACTACTACAAATTTCCGGATTGTGAGGTAAGCTTTGTGAGAGAAGAAATTAACAAGCCGATAATCGGACTGACCACCTACCAGAGGGAGAGAGGAGCCTACTGTGTAGTGGTGACGGAATACATAGAATCGGTATTTGCAGCCGGGGGTATCCCCGTATGCATACCGGCCGTCAAGGATGAAGCGGATTATGGGTATTACATGGAAATATTGGATGGGATAATATTTACCGGCGGTGTTGATATAAATCCAAGCTGCTATGGAGAGGAGCCTTTAAAGGAAGTAAGCGGAATAGCTCCCTCCAAGGATGAATATGAGCTGGGACTTTTCAAAAAGGCCTATGACGGGAAAATGCCCATATTCGGGATATGCAGGGGCAATCAGCTTATAAATGTTGCTCTGGGAGGCAGCCTTTATCAGGATATAAACAGCCAGCTTCCCGGTTCCTTCGGGCACTATCCGAAGGAAACCCCTGAGGACGAGCTGTACCATTCGGTTGAGCTGGTTGAAGGAAGCAAGCTTCATGAAATTATGGGAGTAAATAAGCTCCATGTGAATTCCTTTCACCACCAGGCAATAAAAAGCCTTGGGAGAGAGCTTAAAGTAACTGCCGTTTCAAAGGACAACATCATTGAAGCCGTTGAAAGCACCGAAGACAGGTATCTGCTCGGAGTACAGTGGCATCCGGAATGCCTGACCAAGCGCTATCAGATTTTTCTCAGCCTCTTCAGCCGACTTGTTCAGGAAGCGGCTGTATACAGGAAGCGCAAAAGGGATGGTTTCCCGGAGTAGAAAGGGGGATGGTGCTTATGGAAGGGAAGGCCGTAAGGTCAAGACTGCGGAATACCTGGGTGGAGATAGATATGGATGCTGTTGCACATAATCTTCATGAAGCCAGAAGGATAATACCTGAGAATACCAGGGTCGCTGCCGTACTGAAAGCAAATGCGTACGGCCACGGAGCAGTTCAGGTTGCAAGGGTGCTGATTCAAAACAAGGTGGACTGCCTGGCTGTGGCCTGCTTGTCGGAGGCGCTGGAGCTGAGAAAGCATTTTCAGGAGATACCGGTCATGGTAATGGGTTATACCCCTGATGAATACCTGCCGATGGGGGTCAGGCACCGGGTGATCCTGACGGTATACAGCCTTGAACAGGCTGAAAAGCTGTCGGTAACAGCAGGGCTGTTGAAGACCAGGGCCGTTATACATATCAAGCTTGACACCGGGCTGAACAGGCTGGGCTTAAAGGCGGGCCCCAAGGCTGCGGAAACCATAATAAGCATATGCCGCCTGGACAATATCAGGGTGGAGGGCATCTATTCCCATCTTGCTTTGACGACACAGGAGGCTGATGAGCTGCAATTTGAAAAATTCATGGCAACTATAGACACGGTTGAAGCCGCCGGGGTACATATCCCCATAAAGCATATAAGCGACAGCAACGGGATGGTGCTGTATCCGGGCTATGATCTTGACATGGTGAGGCTTGGGGGCTTTATATTCGGTGTCACCACCTCCGGGCTCTATAAGGACGTAATAAGCCTGAAGCCTGCAATGACCTTCAAGACCCAACTGACGCGCATAGAAGAGATCGGCAGGGGTGAATGCGTGGGCTACGACCCGGTTTTTGCCGCCAAGGACAAATGCAGGATCGGAACAACCGCCGCAGGATACTCCGACGGATATGTGAGAGGGCTTTCCGGCAAGGGAGAAGTAAGCATAAGAGGAAAACGGGCTCCGGTTATCGGGATCATATGTATGGATCAGTTCATGGTTGACCTCACCGGTATCCCGGAGGCGGAGGTGGAGGATGAAGTGCTGCTGTTCGGAACCGGAGGGCAGGACAGTATCCATGTAAATGAACTGGCCGCAAAGGTTGACACCAACAGGAATGAAATCCTCGGTGCCATAAGCAGGAGAGTGCCGAGAGTGTACATGAAGGGTTCCGATATTGTAGCTGTGGCGGATTATCTGCTGGACTGAAATAATTTTATATTGCGGACAAAAACCTCTATGCTTTCAATAAACGTAGAGGTTTTTCACTACCCGCATGCCGGACCGGTATTCCCCATATTTGTGATATAATTGATATTGTATATTGTCGTATAGGAGTGAAGCATGTATGAAATACAGGGTCAATATTGTAGAGGATGAAGAGAGCCTTAATTCTATATTAAAGCTGTACATGGAGAAGGAGGGCTATATTGTAAACTCCTTTCTGAATGGGAACGCAGCTCTTGAGAACCTGTCTCCGCCTCCGGACATATGGATATTGGATATAATGCTTCCCGACATAAACGGATATACATTGCTGAAGAAGATCAAGGAGTCTGACTTTACCGTACCGGTGATTTTCATATCCGCGAAAAACAAAGACCTGGATAGGGTAATAGGTCTTGAAATGGGCAGCGATGACTATATTGCAAAGCCTTTCCTCCCAAGGGAGCTTGTGCTTAAATTGAACAACCTGCTGAAGCTCAAATTCGGGTCCGCCGAGAAGGGCAAGGACTCAAGAATATGGATCTCGGATTATTGCATATGCAGGGACCAATGCAAGGTTTTGGAAAACAATATAGAGCTGGATTTTACCATGAAGGAATTCAGATTGCTGCTGTTGCTTGTCGATAACAGGGAAACTGTGTTTTCCAGGGAGCAGATACTGGAGAAAATATGGGGGAGCAACTATTTCGGCTCCGATAGAGTTGTCGATGACACAATCAGGAGGATAAGGAAGAAGGTACCCGGGCTCAGGATAGAAACTGTATACGGCTGCGGATACCAACTGGTGGAAGTATGAGGGACAGATCGATAGCCTTTCAGGTATGGTTCATTATGACTGTTTTTGTAATATGCATATCGGTGATCATGGTTTTGACGGTAAGACTGGCTATAGACAGCTACTTCAAGAATATTACGCTGAATAACATAAAGGTCAGCCAGGTGGACGAGATGGGGAAGGGGAATCTCAGCTCTCTCAGCTCCAGCCTGGAGAGTGCATTGATGATAAACAGGACTGAGGCGGTAAAGCATGTACTGGTAAGCAAAAGCCAGCTCCTTGAGCGGCAGGGCCTTGACAGCCTGGCCGGCACTGTTGCGTCGGATATTGCAGGCCAGGGAACATTTTTTGGCGAATATGTGAGGAATTATGATAATTTCAAGCTTTTTTACGTGGTCAGGTCCTTTCTGTACAACAGTGAGCCTCATTATCTCGTAACGATTTATTGGGACAAGGATCAGAACAAGATAATATATTATCTTATAAAAAATATCATCCAGGTCATAACAATAGCCCTTATAATCAATATAACCCTGGCCCGGTTCATATCCAGGAGTCTTACTGCACCAATAAGATATATAGAGAAAAAGGTAAGCGAGATTGCCCGTAAGGAATGGGATACAAAAATTGAACTGAACAGGAAGGATGAATTGGGCAGGCTTGCAGACTCCATCAATGTAATGAAGGAATCCTTGCGGGAAAAAGACCTGGAGGAACAGACCTTCATACAGACGATCTCCCATGACCTGAAGACTCCGGTAATGATAATACGCAGCTATGTTCAGGCTATCATGGATAAGGTATATATAAACAATTCCTTTGAGGATACCGTCAAAGTCATTGAAACGGAAGCCCTGAGGCTGGAGTCGAAAATAGAGAAGCTTTTATATCTTTACAGCTTCGATTATATAATGAATAATATAACCGGGTATGAAGAGGTTGACCTGAAGCAGATGCTGCTGGATATCGTCAAGGGAATATCCCTGTGCCGCAAGGAAATCGATATAAGCGCCGAGCTTCCGGAGATTTCGGTTTACGGAAGCCGGGCGGACCTTATGCAGGCCTTTGAGAACATACTGGAGAACAACCTCAGATATGCGGAGGCCTATATAAGGATAACCGGCAGGGTAATAGAGTATGACAGCGACGGTGAATATGACCCCAAGGTTGAAATAAGCTTTTCCAATGACGGTATGCCTATTGACAGCACAGTTATAAAGAACCTGTTCAACAAGTACCAGAAGGGTAAAAACGGCCGCTTCGGACTCGGTTTGTTCATAAGCAAGAAGATAGTCGAGTTCCATAAAGGTGAGATCCGTGCAGAAAATATGAATAAGGAAGTGATCTTCAGGGTAATACTGCCTGTAAATCAGGCATAATAAAAATGAAAACAGGCGCCCGCTCTGAAAAAGTAAGGGGTGTTTGCTTTCATATATTGAATAAAAGGCCCAATTGTGCTAAAATGTGATAAATCATCACTGAGAGGCGAACAATATGAAGGATGCTGCAGGACGAAAATATACAAGCAGATATCACCATCACCTTTAGGGCTTGTTTATGGTAGAGCGCCATAGATTCAGGCCTGTTGATATTTGCCGGCATCGTATCTGTGGTGGTAACAAGTAGGATTCAGATAGAAAGACCATGCAGATACATAAAATGCATGGTTTCATTTTTGTATAGCATTTAAGGAGGAGTATTATGAAAAATCAAATCGTTAAGCCGTCTATTCTGCCGGGATTTATGGAGCTTCTGCCCCAGGACCAGATAGCCTTCAACAGAATGATGGACACAATAAGGAAAAACTTTGAAAGGTACGGCTTCCTGCCCATCGATACCCCTGTTATTGAGAAGTCGGAAATATTGCTGGCAAAGGGCGGCGGCGAAACGGAAAAGCAGATATACAGGTTCAACAAGGGCGACAGTGACCTGTCGCTGAGGTTCGACCTTACAGTGCCCCTGGCAAGATATGTTTCACAGTATATATCTTCACTGACCTTTCCCTTCCGCAGGTATCAGATAGGAAAGGTATACCGGGGCGAGAGGAATCAGAAGGGAAGATTCCGCGAGTTCTACCAGTGTGATATCGATATAATAGGCAACGGCAAGCTCAGCGTAATAAATGATGCCGAGATCCCCAGCATCATCTACTCCACCTTCAGGGACCTGGGGTTTGATGCATTTTCCATCCGCATCAATAATAGAAAAGTATTGAACGGCTTCTTCGACTCACTGGGAGTCACCGAAAAGGGTGAAGTTCTCAGGACTATCGACAAGCTGGATAAGATCGGAGTCGATTCGGTAAAAAAGGAGCTGGCGGATATATGCGGGGACGCTTCGTCAGTCGGCAAAATTATGGAATTTGTGAGTATAGGGGGGAGCAACCGGGAGGTGCTGGACTCTCTTGGGAAGCTCGGCATAGCAAATGAAATGTTTGCGGAGGGCCTTGAAGAGCTGTCAAAGGTTGTCCGCTTTATAGAGCTTTTCGGTGTTCCTGAAAAGAATTGCAGGATAGATCTGAAAATAGCCAGGGGACTGGATTACTATACCGGAACTGTATACGAAACCATCCTGGACGACTATCCGGGAATCGGCTCAGTATGCTCCGGGGGAAGATACGACAATCTGGCGGAATATTATACCGAGCAGAAGCTGCCGGGAGTCGGCATATCAATAGGTCTGACAAGGCTGTTCTATCAGTTGAGGGAAGCGGGGATAGCCATGGGGAACGAGGCCGCATCGCTGACACAGGCCCTTGTGATCCCTATGGGCGGGGATATAGAGTATGCTGCAATGACGGCAAACCGCCTGAGGGCAGAGAATATAATCACTGAAATATATATGGAGGATGCAAAGACTGCGAAAAAGCTTGCATATGCAAACAAGCTGGGCATACCCTTTGTAATACTTATCGGAGAAGAGGAGATAAGTACCAATATACTTACCCTCAAAGATATGCGGTCAGGAGAACAGTATAAGCTGCCCGTTGAAGACCTGGTCGGACAGATCAGGCTGAGTTTAACATAATAAACCGGCTGCTTTACGGCGTATTCCGTATAAATGCAGGCTATAGGGGTACAACTCTATAGTCTGTTTTATTTTTGAACGAATAATAGCCGCATCCCCACGATCAAACATGGGGCAGACTGCTTCTTTCATTTTTGACTGATCTTCAGACAGAACAAACGGACATGGTATTTTGAGTATATTAATAAAATCTGTTATTAGGTATAATGATATTAACAATTCAGTATGATAGGGGAGTAAGCAATTATGGAATATAGCGTATTCGATATTATAGGCCCAAGGATGATAGGCCCTTCCAGCTCCCATACTGCCGGCGCGGCCAGGCTTGGAAAGGTGGCAAGAAGAATAAGCGGAAATGACGTTGCCAAGGTTACCTTTGTGCTTTACGGTTCTTTTGCAAAAACCTATAAAGGTCATGGTACGGACAGGGCATTGCTGGCGGGGATAATGGATATGGAGCCCAACGATCCCGATCTGGCAAAATCTCTTGATTATGCCAGGGAAGCAGGCCTGGAGTACCAGTTTACAGTTAATGATGCAGATCCACCCCATCCAAATACAGTCAAAATGGTGATAACAGGCAGCAGCGGCAAAAAGACCGAGGTGGTAGGCTGTTCCATCGGAGGAGGAAGTATAAGGGTGGTACAGATCAACGGACTGAATGTAGAGTTTACAGGGGAGTATCCCACCTTGATAATACGCCACCTTGACAAACCGGGAGTTATAGCGGAGGTGACCAGCCTGATGGTACAGTTCAATATAAATATTGCATTTATGAGGGTTTTCAGGCAGAGCAAGGGGCAGGAGGCCTTCATGATAATAGAAACAGACAATGATATATCCAAAAAGGTCATAGCCGAGGTCAGGGCTCTGGGTGAAGGAATCCAGGATGTGTACCTGATAGAAGCATTATAGCGAAAAGGGGAAGATGCAATGAGTATAAATTTTACAAGCGGTTCAGAGCTTCTGAACCTGTGCAATAAAAACAATATAAGGATATTTGAAATGATGCTGGTGCGGGAGGTCCACATATCCCAGGGGAATAAGGATATGATCAGGAACGAAATGAAGGAAAGCCTGGGCGTTATGCGAAGAGCTGTAAACAGGGGCCTGACTGAAG
>JAEXXN010000138.1 GCA_023405875.1 Bacillota bacterium
CTTGAAAGCACAAGCTTCTCCATAAGTCCGTCCTTTACCATGGAGGCAATAAACTGTTCCACCCTTTTTTCATAGCTGTTGCGGCAAGTGGCAACCAGCATGATCCCGCTGCTCCCAAGTCCTCTCAGTATAACGCCTGCAAGCCTTATGCTGGTGGAATCCATCCAGTGTATGTCCTCGAAGGCAAGCACCAGCTTCTTTTTCCTGCATACACGCTTAAGCACCTCCAGGACCGCTTCCTCCAGGACCTTGTACTTGACCTCCTCTGAACGTTCAATCAACGTATAAGCTGCTGCCTCTATTGCAGGATCAAAGGCAGGAAAAAGACGTACTATTATATTCTTCCAGAGCCTCGGTATCTCTATCCCCTCATTCCTTATGATTTCGGACAGTGACGAAAAGACCTGGTTCCAGGGCTTGAGAGGATAGTCCTCCTCTGCCTGATAACAACTGGACTTTATAACATATATGCTGCTTTCATCGGTATTTTCAAAAAACCGCTCCTTGAGCCTGGTTTTTCCCACTCCCGCCTCGCCTGCAATCAGAATCGACTTATAGGTATTATGTACATTGAAGCTCTGGAAATTCTCCCTTATTATATCCAGCTCCCTGGACCTTCCATAAAAAAAGCCCCTGGTATTTTCCCTCTTTTTATTCTCAAGACTGCGCCTGTGCATATTATCCCTGTATAGACTTTCAGTCCTGCTGTCCGGTGCAACCCCAAGCTCCTGCCGCAAGGTCCTCTTCAGCTTATTATACAGGTCCTCGGCCTTATGATATGCACCGGTACGTGCATAGCTCTCCATAAGAAGCCTGTATGGCCTCTCATCCAAAGGGTCCTCGTTGATAAGCAGCTTTGCATAACGCTCATAGCTGACGTTGTCCTTGCTGTTGATGCATTGGTTGAGCTTTGCGTACAGCTTTGACATATAGAGGTCTCTATAATGCTCCCTGCATTGGAACATCCATTCCTCATACTTTTCTCCATCCTTTACTGTGAAGCCCTTCAAAAACTCGCCGCAATAAGCCTCCACCGAGACTTCATCCTCCCGGAGAAACTGCTGCAGGTCTGTTTCGGTACTTATCTCGGAATTAAGCATAACAGTAGACTTGTGCGGCGATATGATGATTTCCTCATTAAAGGCCTTGCGTATCATATATATGGAATGACGCAGATTTTTTCTGGCTGTTTCTTCATCGGACTCTCCCCACAGCAGATTCACCAGCTCATCCCTTGAAGCCTGCCTGTTTACAACCAGATAGTAAAACAAAGCCTCCGCCTTTTTAAAGGGGAACACTATCCTCACTTCGTCCTTCAGCACCGTCGGGGCCTGAAGCAGCTTAACCTGTACCAAACTCATCAACTCACCCTCTTTCCCTTGGGAAATCCCAAACATACATTTATTTTACCATATCTCTTTTATCAAGGGCAATTAAGGCTGCTTTATTCTATATTTCTCCGGAACAAAGAAGCTGAAGCGGTCATTTGCCACTTCAGCTTTTTGTTTTAAACATACTATAGAAATAACTCCGGCTCTGCTCTTCTGATAAGGCTTTCCTCCAGCTCATGCCGGTGATACAGAAACTCTTTATCTTCAAAATACTTAGCATGGACAGGGCACTTTTTTATACAAGCACCACATTTAATACAAATTCCGATAAATTCTCCGATATTGTCACGGCTGATTGACCCCATGGGGCACAAATCGGCGCAAAGCTTACAGTCATTGCAGTCTGCATTTGTAAGGGGCTTCACCTTGCGTATATCAACCGCATCCCCCTTGCGGTCACGAGGCTGGTAATATCCTCTGTATGGGTTCGGAACACCTTTTACTTGAATGGGTGCCACAGCAGAGATATCAGAAATAGCTTCCAGCTTTTCCGCTGCTTTGATGGCAAAGGCTTCCGCAATAAGCATATCGGCTTCATCCGGCCTTCCCTTTGCCAGAGTATTTGAGAAGGAGTGTTCTCCAATGAATGCGGAGGCGGATATTGTATGGAATTTATCCTCTTCCAAAATATCTCTTAATTCAATCAGCCCGTCATCATAATCGCGGTTGCCGTACAGCACTACGGGAACTGCCGCTGCGCCGTTCCCCTCTATGCTTTTCAGATATTTCAACAGGACATTGGGTACACGGCCTGCATATACCGGAGTACCGAGTATGACCAGGTCATTTGCAGTAAAAGCCGGCACAGCTTCTCTTGACCCCGGTAAGCTAAAATCAAAGGCCTCCCATTCAAGGACCCATTTATCTGCGATAACCTCCGCAATCCTTGTTACTATCTTCCGGGTAGTTCCTGTCGGGCTGAAATATACAGCCCATACCTTATTTACCTTCATAAATATATTCCCTCTCCGCCATATATCTATCAACAAAGAATAAATATGCTTTTGCACTATTTGAATTTTGATGTAATATATTTATTGCAAAATATATAGAAGTTGATCCAGGAACTTGCTCAGATCTTCAACAATTCCTAAATCCGAGACCTCAAACATAGCTGACTTTTCATCCTTGTTTATGCAGATTACCAAGCCGGAATCCTTCATGCCGCAAACATGATGAGTTGCTCCGGAAATGCCCAAACCGATATAAGCCTTTGGGCAAATCGATTTGCCGCTGGTTCCAACCATGACATTTTCACCGGGAGCCCAGCCCTCATCTACTACCGGTCGGGTACAGGCTGCAGCGCCCCCAAATATGGCAGCCAGCTTCTCCAATTTATCCCAATTGTCTTTGCCGCCCAAGCCGTACCCTCCACAGAATACCACTTCTGCCTTATCCAATGCTACCCCTTTGACTTCTTTTTTCTCAAGTTTAACAGCTTTTAAGGGCAAATCCTCAAGCTTAATTTCACTGGTATCTATCAATATTATATTGGGCTCCCTTTCCTCCGGCTCACATTGTACAAAAACGCCGGGCTTGACACTGGCCATCTGGGGCCGGGTTCCAGGGCACAGGATTTCGCCCAGGATTTTCCCTCCAAAGGAAGGCACATCGGCAACCAGATGGCCATTTTCGTCAATACGCATATCTACACAGTGGGCCGCTACACCGGTCCTTACCTGAGCTGCCACTGTAGGACCCAGCTCAGAACCAATTGCTGTAGCTCCAAAGAGAAATATATCCGGGTCTTCTTTTTTAACCAGCCTGGTAATAACAGAGGCATAGAGCATAGGGTTATAAAGCCTTAGTTCTTCAGCCTCTGCAAGATAAATCTTTTCAGCACCGTAATCAGCAAGGGTTTTGCACGCGCCTTTTGCATTACATCCCAGAAGCACGGCTCCAACCTCTGTTTCTCCCCCCAGAGAAGCCGCTAATTCTTTTGCTTTTGCCAATAATTCCAAGGTTACCTGATCCAGAGTACAATTCACCAGTTCGGCAAATACCCATATCTTATTCTTCATTCCTGACACCTCCTTCACAGGTGCAGCTGTCACCGTGATCAGGAATGCTTATACCCGCAGCCCGTAATTTTTCTATTACGGTATCCACCATTTCTTCTATTGGGCCGGAAAGTATTTCTCCCTTTCTTTTAAGCTCCGGTGTATATATTGCCCCTGCTTTTGTCGGCGATCCGTCAAGTCCCAGCCTGGCAGCTTCTACGTCCAGGTCTGACTTGCCCCATATGGATACCGGCTTACTTTTAGCTTTTATGATTCCCATAGCGGAGATGAACCGGGGCTTATTCAGCTCCCTGGATATACCTAAAACACAGGGCAGCCTGACCTCCCATTCCATAAACCCATTTTCTACCTTGGTTCTTACCCGGAGTGCTTTTTCATCTTGGGCTTCCATTTCAAAAACATTCCATAAATGAGGCACTTCCAGCCATTCTCCCAGCTGCGAGGAGACCTGGGCCGTCGCTCCGTCGGCACTCTCCGACCCGCAGAAAACTATATCAAAGCTGCCCAGCTTCTCAATCCCCTTAGCCAGGGTGTAGGAGGTCGCCAGAGTATCGGCGCCTCCAAAAGCTCTGTCGGAAAGCAGTACCGCTTCATCAGCACCCATTGCCAGAGCCTCCCTGAGATTTTCTACAGTATCAGGAGGGGCCATCGTAATTACCGTTACCTTGCCGCCATACTCTTTTTTGAGCTGCAAAGCTGCTTCAATCCCATTTTTGTCTACCGGATTTATGATTGTCGGAATGCCTTCCCGGGTGATGCGTTTTGTTCCGGGATCAATACTGACTTTGTCATAGTATTGAGGGTCAGGCACAGGCTTGATGCAAACAACTATTCTTAATGGCATAACGGACCTCCTCCTTTATCTATGCCTTGAAGCCGGACAGTGTGTTTCCTGCAATTATCAACTGCTGTATATGGGAAGTTCCCCCTGATGGGATAGAAGCCAGGGCATCCCTCAGGAAACGGCCCACCGGATATTCGTTGATAACTCCATAACCGCCCATAAGATCCATAGTTCTCTTGGCGGCACGGACCGCAGCCTCGGTAGAATAGAACTTGGCTACGGCAAAGTCTAGAGTGGCAGGCTGCTTAGCGTCCTTTTTACCTGCCGCATAATACAGCAGCAGTCTTGCAGCTTCATATTCGGTACGGATATTGGCAATCTCAAATTGAATGGCCTGCAGCTTGGCAATAGGCTTACCGTAGAGGACTCTCTCATTGGCAAACTTGACGGCTTCCTCCACACAGCCCCTCAGGATACCTACGCAGATTGCACTCATTCCAGCTCTGCCCACTTCACCGATAGCGGTCATGCCAATCTTGGAACCTGCACCGGCTTTGCCGATCAGATTTTCTTCAGGTATTTTCACTTCATTGAGTATAACATCCCCGGTAACAGAACCTCTCAGGCCCAGCTTATGCTCCTTTCGGCCTGCAGCAAAGCCGGGAGTATCCTTCTCCACTATGAAAGCACTTAATTGGCTCCGGCCCTTTTCATCCTTGCCGGTTACCGCAGTGATTACGTTTATATCTGCATGGTGATTGGTAATAAAGCATTTACGGCCATTCAGCACCCATTGTCCATCCTGCAATTCAGCGGTGGTACTCTGGCCGGAGAAGGCGGAACCGCCTCCGGGCTCGGTAACGGCTAAGCCACCCAGCTTAGTACCCGCACAAAGCTCAGGTAAATATTTTTTCTTCTGGGCTTCGCTGCCGAAATCCAAAATAGCTGCAATGCCCAGGTGGTGGGTCATCATAGCAATAGCCAAACCGGCAGAATGTCTGGCGATTTCTTCTATACAAACAGCCCTTTCTACGTGGCCCATTCCGGCCCCGCCGAACTCTTCCGGAACAAATATTCCGTTAATGCCCATTTCGCCCATAGCGGGGAAAAGCTCCTCAGGAAAATGATCCTGTTCATCCCAGCCGGCAGCCTTGGGAGCAATCTCTGCCTCTACAAATTCCCGGACCGCTTTACGCAGCATATCCTGCTCCTCTGTATATTGAAAAAACTGCATTATATAACCTCCTCCTATTCTTCTCTCAGTCCGCAATGCTTCTCAAGCTCCCAGTAATATTTAGGGAACTGCGGTTTCATATTGACACCGGCAAACGGAGTAGGGATCCTTGCTACCCCGCCTTTATGAGTTTTGATTATCCCCTCAATCACATCATTGAACTTTGATTTGGGCATTGCAAAGGCCAGCTCATCATCTGCCGTTACAGCGAATATCCGTTCCCCGCCGCCGGGTATTATTACGTTGCAGCGGTCCTGTACAAAAGGAACTACTACCTCGCCTCCGCATGCTCCACGCCCGGCAAAACGGGACTCAATATAGCCCCCCTCCTTATATAGCGCTCCCTGCACCAATCTGGTGATCTGGGCAGCATTGCCATACACAATGACCACATCCGGATCAAAGGCAGCCAAATGCAGAGGCGCAACAACGATGCAGCAAGTATCCGCCCGGGGCATTTTAGGAGTTGATGCCTGGGTTTTCATTCCTGCTTCCTTGCTTTCTACGTATAATGGATATACCAGGCTGCCGTCCTTTACAAAATCAGGCTCTTCTTTATGCCCAAGAATAACCTGCGCAAGAGGGCATGCCTGGTCCTTCTGATAAAATGCTACCGCCCATCCGTATTTTCTGGCCATAGTTACTCCCTGGCAAAATGCAATTGGGTATCCGAAATGCTCTGCCGGTATTTTTGTCTTTGGAGGAAGCTGTTCTCCCTCAGTAAAAAACCTTACTGCTACCGGAAATGTATATGGCCTGATATATTGATTGATGCTTTCATTCATAATCTTACATATTTCACTCATTCAAGTATCCTCCTCTCTTTCATCCTGTCAGCCCGCTGCTGCCTGAACAGCTTGTACTTCAGAAGGCCTTAAACTTCTTCCGTCAAACCCAGCGCCTCATAAATTTTATCAAAGCCTGCTAAATTATAAACGATTCCTTCACCTGCAGATATCTTCCTGGCAACTTCAGCCTCATGAGCTTCACGTGCCTGGGCGTCCTTCAGCACCTTCTCGGCAATTTCCAACGGAACAACTACTACCCCATCGTTATCCCCTATGATTATGTCGCCGGGGTTAATTGCAATATCGCCAATATGGATCTGATGATTGATGGAGCCCTTTTGACATTTTGTCGTGCCTTTGATGGATACATCCAGAGCAAAGGCCGGAAAATCAATATCCTTCAGCATAATGGTGTCCCTGCATGCACCCTCGATGACCAATCCCACCGCACCTTTGGATTTAGCAGAAACACCCATCATGCCGCCGAACATACCGCCTGCTATTTCATACTGGCCGCAGGTCACTACCAGGACATCACCGGGTTGAACCATGGAAATGGCTTTATGCAGCATAATATTGTCGCCTACTCCGCATTCAACCGTCAAAGCAGTTCCGCACATCCTGGTTTCCGGCCAAATCGGCTTGATCCTGTGGTTTAATGCACCCTTTTTTCCCATTACCTCATGAATAGAAGCAGTCTCCTCAATTTTGGAAAAGGCCTCAAGCAATTCTTTACTTGGTTTTTTATATTTTTTAATTACGTCATACATATTTATTACCTCCAAAATTTCTTAATAAGAATAGTACTTCATAAACTAATAACTGCTACTCACATCTTTTTAAGAGGTTTTCCCATTTTCGGTCTACTTCCTTCTGAAAAGCCTCCAGCATCCACTCATTATCCTTGTTGAACATATGCTTGAATCTTCCCTGGGGTCTGAGATAGTCCTCAATGGGCAGCTTCTTTTTGGGCCTATAGGTCAGTCTCCATACTTCCCCGTTTTCCACCTCGAACATGGGCCAGAAGCAGGTATCCACAGCAAGCTTTGTAATTTCCATCAGCTTTTGTGTCTCATAACGCCAACCCCGGGGACATGGTGCCAAAATATTCAGGAAAGCAGGCCCCTCAGTATAAATGGCTTTTTTCGCTTTCCGGTGCAGATCGCTCATATTCCCTATATATGTGGTTTGAGCAACATAGGGAATATTATGGGCGATCACCACATCAGTCAGGTTCTTCTTGTTCTGAGGCTTACCGGGAACTGCCCTGCCTGCGGGAGAAGTGCTTGTGTCGGCAAACCTGGAGGTTGAAGAAGACCTTTGAATCCCGGTGTTCATATATGCCTCGTTGTCGTAACAGACGTATACCATGTCATGGCCGCGTTCCAGGGCTCCGGAAAGAGATTGGAAGCCTATATCGTAGGTACCGCCGTCTCCGCCAAAAGCAATACACTTGTAGGTGCCCTTCACTTTGCCCCTCTTTTTCAATGCCTTATAGGCAGCCTCAATTCCGCCGATGCTGGCACCGGCGTTTTCAAAGGCGCTGTGAAGCCAGGATTCCTCCCAGGCCACATAGGGATAAGGAAAGGTTGCTGCCTGCAAACAGCCGGTTGCACTGACGACTGCCGCCTTATCTTCAGGCTCCAGTGCACGGAACACCCCTCTTACTGCGATAGGTGCTCCGCAGCCTGCACACATCCTGTGGCCTCCGCAAAATCGTTCCTTTTTGGACATTTCTTCTTTTAAGTTGTATCCCATTATGCTCACCTCCTATTCTCTCACTGACAGGTACCTGTAAAAGTCTGACGCCTTATTCAGCTCAACATCCTTCTTCAGGGCCTCAAATACCTCATTGATATTCTCAGGGCGAACGTCACGTCCACCCAGTCCGTATATATAATTCACCAATAACGGCCTGTTTTCTGCCCGGTACATGGCTGTACACACCTCTGCAAAAAGTGGTCCGCCCATTGCAGAAAGACCTTCTGCTTTATCCAGAACCGCAACGGCTTTTGCATTCCTTAATGCCTCTGCAATTTCTTCAGCGGGGAAGGGCCTATAAGAACGGAGCTTCAATACACCCACTTTTTCTCCCTTCTGTCTTAGTTCATCCACTGCATATTTGGCAGTACCTGCTGAGGAGCCTATTACAACGATCACCCGCTCTGCATCCAGGGTCTTGTATGCTTCGATCAGACCGTACTTCCTTCCGCTGATCCCGGCAAAGTCGTCAGAGACCTTGTTTATTACCTCTTTGGCATCGATCATGGCCTGAGCCTGCTGGCGTTTGTGTTCCAAAAGGTAAGCCGGCGAATCATAAGGACCGAAAGCCATCGGCAGCTTTTCATCAAGCATGTAATATTCCGGCTCATATACCCCTACAAACTTATCGACTGCCTCATCCTCAAGCAGCTCAATATTCTCCACGGCATGACTCGTTATGAAGCCGTCCTGGCAGGTCATCACCGGCAGCAACACCTTGGAATCCTCAGCAATCTTCACAGCCATAACAAAATTATCATAAGCCTCCTGGGCATTCTCGGCATAAAGCTGGATCCAGCCGCAATCCCTTGAGCCCATTGAATCACTGTGGTCGTTGTGAATATTTATAGGCCCGGTCAGTGCCCTGGTGACTGCAGCCATTGTGATGGGCAACCTCAAAGCTGATGCTACATGGAGTGTTTCATACATTAAAGCCATTCCGCAGGAGGATGTGGCAGTAGTGCTTCTCGCACCGGCCGCTTGTGCTCCTATACAGGCGGACATAGCGCTGTGCTCAGATTCAACAGGAATAAATAAAGCTTCTGTCTCACCGTCCGCAACATATTGTGAAAAATATTGGGGTATTTCTGTTGATGGAGTGATGGGAAATGCCGCTACCACATCGTAATTCATCTGCTTCATTGCCAGAGCAATCGCTTCATTTCCCGAGAGCCTGTCCTTTTTTCCCATGTTACTTCCTCCTATTTATCCTCTTTTTCAAACAGGATAGCCTTAAATGCACAAACCTCGTAACATATACCGCAGCCTTTACAATGGTCATAATCAAAATCCAGCCGTTTCTGACCAGCTACAGGTATAGATGAATCAGGGCATACCGGAGCGCATAAAAGGCACTGCTTGCATTTATCCGCCAGAAATACCGGCTTATGTGTTCTCCAATCTCCTGTCTTGAATTGCTTGGCTGTGCCTCCGCCCTTAATGGTGCCGGCTACCGTAATATCCTTCCAGCCTATTTTTTCGTTGATATCCATACCCTCATGCTTCATAGCCCCAGCACCTCCCCCAAGGATCTTTTGAGAACCTCCATATTTCCGGCTACAACCTGAGGCTTTGTTGCAAATTTGTGCTTCAGCGAACCCAGCATGTTGTCCATAAATGCTTTTTCTTCCATAAAGCCTGTCATTTTTATCATCGCAGCCAGCATTGGCATATTGGGAAAGTACACTCCCAATATCTCTTCAGAAATCTTCTGTGCATCGATTGTACATACCTTGCCTTTATAGCCCTTGAGCTCACCTTCTATTTCTTCAGGCTTCCTGTGGGTATTGACCAGGATACCGCCTTCGGGGCTTAACCCCTCTGTTACATTAACGCTTTTCAGCAGTGTTTCATCAACTACAGCCACAAATTCCGGCTCATATATATTTGAATGAACTCTTATTTCTTCATTATAGATCCTGTTGTAAGCAGTTACCGGCGCTCCCATCCGTTCCGGTCCGTATTCCGGGAAGCCTTGTACATATTTACCCATCGTAAATGCCACATCAGCCAGTAACAATGCAGCGGTCTTGACCCCCTGGCCGCCTCTGCCGTGCCATCTGATTTCCAGCAAATCCTTCATGGAGCTCCTCCTTAATCATATTTACTTGCTTTTTAATTTCAATAAATGCCAGACAGCATGTCCCAGCCGTAGAAAATCTTTATAGGTTGTAATCTACAACTGCCCTGTCAACTCTTACTTTTACTGCAAAATCATGAAGCGCCTTATGCCTGGGATATACCTGGTATTTTTCCAGGTCCTCAAAGGAATCGAATTCCATGTTGAGGATCAAATCCCAGAAATGTCCCCCGGTTTTTATAGACTTATGGCAATCCAGCGCTCTCAGAAGAGGAAGTTCCTTTTGGATCTCATAAAGCTCTTTTATCACAATATCCATATTTTTATCCTTATCATTGCCTTCAGCAAAATCATGCAGCTTCCACAATACAACATGCTTAATCATTTTATTCATCCTTTCTTACACAATTTATAAAATTGCTCAAGCCAATGGGCAAAGCTCCTACTCATCCCAGGCCTTGTCCAAAAACTCACAGTTTTTAGCCTTCAGGGCATTCATCACCCAGCTTCTGTCCACTGTACCGTCCATTATCCGCTTCAAGGTTTCCTGTTCCTTTTGACTGAGTTTTTCTGCAAGCCCGGCAATCTCGGCAGCATTATGAGGCCTGATTGCAACTACCCCATCAGCATCTCCCACAATAATATCTCCAGGAAATACTACGATTCCGCCAATGCTGACAGGTACGTTCACCTCACCGGGGCCCAATGCTTTATATGAGGCATTGGCTTGTGCGTTTCTGGCAAATATCGCAAAGTCCTCAAAGGTCTCCACTACGCCGGAGTCCCTTATGGCTCCGTCAATCAGGAATCCGCTTATACCTTTTTTCCGTGCAATCTGCATCATATTTTCGCCGCATATGGCCCGCTCGGTACAACCGTTGCCATCTACAGCTATGACATCTCCGGCCTCCGCCATGCACAACGCCTGATGGAACATCAGATTATCCCCCATAGGGGCTTTGACGGTAACAGCCGTTCCCAGCAGCTTGACCTTGTTAAAGGGCTTAATAGCTGAATTGGCGCCTGCAATTTTATTCATGGTGTCGTCAATATTGGAAACCGGAATTTCTCTGAACCTTTCAACAAGCTCTTTGTCCGCCCTTTTTACCTTTGTAAAAACTCTGAATCCCAAATTACTCATTTTTACTTCTCCTTAACATCAGTAAATTAATCTGTTGTGCTGGTTGATAACGAGTGTAAAGCTCCGGAATATATTTAATGCTGTATATCCAGCAAAGCGTCAACAACCTCGTACATACTGTCTGCCTTCCTGCCCTTGAACCTTTCCTTCATTCCCAGGGAAGAAAGCCAGTAAAGCTTCCTCGCTGCCGCTGCCGCCATGCTGTTATCCAGGCCGTCTTCCTCCAGCATCTCTGAAATTTCCGCAATCTCATCGCCTCTGCGCTTTGCATGCAGCACATTGGTTCTGACCATCAATGCCAGAGTTTCGTCGGTAGGCTCACCCGCAAGGAATTCTACGACAGACTCGAATACTTCTTCAGCTATTCCATATTTCCGTGCAGCATGCATAGTTTCGATCAAACAGGATTCCAGACTTTTGGTGAAAATACTCCTGATTACCTTATACGCAGAAGCCTGTCCGATCCGGTCACCCAAGTACTTGATATTCATTCCTGCGGCATTCAGCTTATCTGAGGCTTCCCGGGCAAGCTCCCCTGACATGACAAGGGGGGTAGCCACCCCGAACTGGCTCGGGGAACACAAGGTTGCTCCATCCACGAATTCACATACCGGAGCTAAAAGGGTCCTGACCTTTTCTTTTATTGAAGGAACAGCAGAGTTCATTTCAATGTAAATCTGGCCTTTTTTCAGAAAGGGCTTATACATTTCAGCGGTTTCAATTGCCTGGGTACAGGAAGTGACGGCTAAAATAATATCACTGCCGGTGATCAATTCTTCAGGTGATTTTACAAGCTCTACACCGGCTTCTCCATAGGGCAGGAACTTGTCTTTTTCAGCAGCATCATGGAATTTAAGATCATAGCCCTTTACCCTGACGCCATTCCCGGCCAAGCCTGTGGAATAAGCCGAGCCTACTTCGCCCAGACCTATAAAACTAACAACCATTTTATTACCTCCATAAAAATTAATATCGATATCTCAATTTCAACATTTATATGCTTTCATTCTGCAGCTTTACCAGTTCATCAACAACCTCAAGCATCCCAGAGGGCTCCCGCCCTCCCAGCCTACCCTTTACATCAGCTTGTTCCAACCAATGCAGCTTATCCGAAGCAGCCCTGGACATGATATTGTTAACTCCTATTTTTCCCAGCATGACGTTAATTCCGTCTACCTCCAGCGCCCTTCTCTTAACATGGATTGAATTAGTTTTTACCGCTACCTCCAAAGTACTTCTCACAGGTTTGTCCGACAGGTGGGCGACGATGGAATCAAAGACCTCCTCTGCTATACCGCGTGTCCTTGCGGCTTGCATACACTCTATCAATATCGATTCCAGGCCTTTTGTAAATATGCTTCTGATCACCTTAACTGCCGAAGCCTGCCCGACTTCATCTCCGATATAAGAAGTATTCATACCGGCGATCCTGAGCAAGTCAGCTGTCTCTTTCATCCTGGGACCGGACAGCACAATGGGGGTTGCCAGTCCGAATTGTTTGGGAAAGCCCATTATAGCAC
>JAEXXN010000160.1 GCA_023405875.1 Bacillota bacterium
CTTATTAACATTGGAGAACTTACCAAAAGCTTAACTGAAGCTTTCCGGAATACCCATGCCAATGTTCCATGGAAGACTATTGCCGGGATGAGGGATATTACTGCTCACAAATATCAAACCTTAAAAATGGGAGACGTATGGATTACTATACAAAATGACATCCCAAAACTAAAAATACAATTGAATAATATAGTTAACAATATTTAAGAAGGGTAGCCATTTTGGAAAGCTGCCCTTTCTTTATCGGAAACTCTGATGATAAAGAATACGGATATGAAAGGAGAAATGGCATGACCGGAAATCATATAATTGATAAATATTTATATGAGTACTTAAAACGCAGATTACACTATTTAGGTTTGTCTGTTGCTGGTATCAATAAAGTAATTGCATCTATTGAAAAACAGATGGTTTCATTGATTTTCCATTGGAATGATCGAGAATTCCGAGATACAATCTTATTTCTAGCTCTGGAAGAAGCGGAGTTTTATGAGCCTGCCGGACCGATAGAGGTTAGAGCATTCGTAGTTACTACTATAAGAAATAGTATGCTGGAACTGATTGCTTGTAATGATTGTAGTCAGGTAGGCCTTTCAGAACCTATTCTTAATAGTGCAATGAAAGAATTAACAAAAGAAGCCATATTGTATTTTTATAAAGTAAATCTATCTGACATTTCTAGAGAATTTGAAATTAACCGTATTGAAGATGTCTATTTAGAAATAACATCTAAGTATCCAGTGGCATGGGCTGTAATAAAGGCGTTAGCATTGAATATAGGGCAAAGCAAGACTTTTGAAAAAATTGTCGCTACTACGCCTATAGATCATGATGAATTAAAGTTGAGATACGAGCATAGCAAAAAAATGAAATGTACGATATTCAATGGAATTTCAGAAGAGTTAGATATTGGACTGTTGGAAGTGATTGGAGAAGTTTTAGCAGGGATTGTCGATTTCTTTTATATTGATTGCTTTAAAATGCTCACAAGAAATCTGGATAAATTGCTAAGGGTGTTTGAAATTCTTCTTGAAAAAGATAAAATAATTGTAACAGCTAATTATTTTATTTCAAACGGTTATGTCGAAAAACGAAAAAGAATTCTAAGGGCCGCCCATGATGAAAAAGATATGCTGTACAATATGCAATGCATAAGAGGAACAGCAGCAAAACACAGAGAGATGCTTTTAGGTATTTTAAATAGTCAACAATAAAAAAAGAAGCATCCCTGCTGCTTAATTTAACCAAGCAAGGGGGACGGTTCTTTTTGCTTTTTTATTAAATGGATTCCAGGTATTCCTGCGGGCCTGTTTCATAATAATTTACTCCTTCACTGTCAATTACAACTACAAGAGGCATATCCTCCACCAGCAATCTTGTTATTGCCTCTGCTCCAAGGTCTTCGTAAGCAATAAGCTCGGAGGTCCTGACGCATTTTGCATTCAATGCAGCCGCGCCTCCTATTGCAGCAAAGTAAACAGCTCGATGTTTTTTCATGGCTTCAACTACTTCCCGGCTCCTTTTGCCCTTGCCGATCATGCCCTTCAGACCCTTTTCCAGAAGAGCAGGCGTATAAGCATCCATTCTATAGCTTGTTGTCGGCCCCGCAGAGCCTATAGGCTGCCCTTCCCTGGCCGGGGAAGGCCCTACATAATATATAGTCTGCCCCTCCACATCAAAGGGAAGCGGCTTTTCCTGCTCCAAAAGCTCTATCAGCCTTTTATGCGCAGCATCTCTTGCAGTATATATATATCCTGACAGCAGGACGCTGTCTCCGGCTTTCAGCTGCTTCAACTCTTCACCGGTAAAGGGTGTTGTTATTTTCTTCATGGCGGCCTCCTCCTACAATCGTGCTTCTGCATGTCTTGTCACATGGCAGCTTATGTTTACGGCTACAGGAAGCCCTGCAATATGGGTAGCAAAGGCTTCTATGTTTACCGCCAGTGCGGTGGTCCTTCCCCCGAAGCCCTGGGGTCCGATGCCCAGCTTGTTTATTTCCTCCAGCAGCTCTTTTTCCATCTCTGCATAATATTCCGTCCTGTTATTTGAAGCAACTTCCCTGAGCAATGCCTTTTTTGCCAGCAGTGCTGCCTTTTCAAAGGTGCCGCCTATTCCTACCCCCACTATCACAGGAGGGCACGGGTTGGGGCCCGCTTCCCTTACCGCATTTATTATAAAAGCCTTTACTCCCTTAGCTCCGTCAGAGGGTGCAAGCATGGCAATGCGGCTCATGTTTTCACTTCCAAAGCCTTTAGGGGCGACCGTTATCCTGAAGGCATCCCCTTCCACTATTTCATAGTATATGATTGCCGGGGTATTGTCCCCGGTATTGATCCGCTCCAGAGGATCTCCCACCACAGATTTCCGCAGATAGCCCTCCCGGTAGCCCTTTCTTACTCCTTCATTGATTGCCGCTTCAAGGCTTCCCCCGGTAATATGCACCTCCTGCCCGATTTCTACGAATACGATGCACATGCCTGTATCCTGGCAGATGGGCATTTTCTCCTCACCGGCAATGTCTGCATTCTTTAAAAGTATATCTATGATGTTCCTGGCAACCGGAAAGGTCTCTGTATTTTTTGCTTCCTCAAACCGCTTTCTTATGTCCTCCGACAGATAATAGTTTGCTTCAATACAAAGCCTGCCGACAGTATCAATAATACTTGAAATGTGTATTTCTCTCAAAACAAGGTCACTTCCCTTTTATAAGTTAATATGCTGTCTATTTAATTATATACAATCCTATGGACCGGAGACAACAAAATACTTTGGAGCAAAAGCCCCAAAGTATTTTATATTAATTCATTATTTTACAGATATTGTTTGTGAACTCTACAGGATCGCCGATAGGCAGTCCTTCAATAAGCAGAGCCTGGTTATACAGCAGGCCGGTATACAGCTCCAGCTTTTCCTTGTCGTTATCATAAGCCTCGGTCAGGGCTTTGAAAACCTCATGGCCTGTGTTTATTTCCAATACCTTGTCTGCCTTTATATTCTGATTGTTAGGCATTGAATTCAGCACCTTCTCCATTTCAATGGTAAGCTCTCCCTCATTTGAAAGGCAGACAGGATGATTCTTGAGTCTTTTTGATGCTCTGACATCCTTGACTTTACCGGACAAGGAATTCTTCATATACTCAAACAATTCCTTATTATCTT
>JAEXXN010000219.1 GCA_023405875.1 Bacillota bacterium
ATTTAGCTATTTCTCCGACCTCTGCCGCTCCTGAAAAAATCATCCCTTCAACACCAGGGTTTACTACAAATCCCACTGCCAAACCGATAATTACCGCCAATACCGAAGTAGATAAATAATAAACTAATATTTTACCTCCTACCGATCTCAGGGATTTGACGTCTTCCATCTTAGTGATTCCACTGACAATTGTAAAAAATATTACAGGAGCTATCAGCATTTTTAACAGCCTGAGAAATATATCACCTATCGGCCTGAGCACAAAATTCGCCTTATCGCCAAGTGTCAATCCCAGGACAATGCCAATTATTATGCAGATAAAAATCTTTATGTGCAGTTTCTGATTGAACCACCATTTCATATTTCTACACTCCCCTTTTTTAAATTCCTCTGTCTTTTTTAGCTAGTAATGATTATTAATATCATCAGCATCCTAATGTAAATTAATCAGTAAACATTTTTATGCAATTTTTATTTGGAAAACGAATTCGTTTAGTCAATTATATTATCGCTGCAAGCATTTGTTAAATGAAAATATTAGTGATATAATATCTAATAATTTTATATTTGGCTGGGGGTTTAAACTGATATAATATCTAATGATCTTATATTTACTTGGAGGTTTGATATGGATTATTCTACTATAGAAACTTTCCTCGTAATCGCTAAAACGGGAAGCCTTACCAAAGCGGCAGAAATACTCTATGTATCACAATCAACTGTAAGCTACCGTTTAAAGTCTTTGGAGCAAAAGCTTGGCAACGAGCTTATCAAGCGTGAGCAGGGAAAGGGCTCCATAACTCTGACTGACAAGGGTGAAGAGTTTATTACCGTTGCTCAGATGTGGAAGTCTTTATTAAACGAAACCGAAGTATGGAAAACCCAAAGCTCTGCCCATAAGCTTAAAATCGGATGCACCGACAGCCTGAACACATGTATATTCTCAAAATTATACAGGAAGCTTTACAGCAGCGATCCTCCCATAGTTTTAAACATTGGTTCCCATTGGACCGTTACTATACATGAAATGATAAAAAGCTATGAAGTGGATGTAGGCTTCGTAGGCTGGCAGATACCGTCAAAATATATCAGCAGCAGGCCCTTGTTCAGCGAAAGAATGGTACTGATCTCTTCAGTTGATTCCGATTTCCCTGCAAGTATCCATCCAAGTGATCTGGACCCCCAAAATGAAATATTTTTATATGCCGGACCTTACTATCAATCATGGCATGATTATTGGTGGAACAATAAACGGGAGAATTCAACAGTAGACACGATATCACTTCTTGATACCTTTATAGATTTTTTTGATTTTTGGTCAATCGTCCCGGTTTCTACAGCGAAAACCTTAAAGCTAAGAAAATCGGTAAAGATATCAGAAATCATTGATGCGCCTCCGGAACGGGTATGCTATCAAATCACAAACAGAAATCCTCTTCCGACAAGTAAAAGATCCCTGGAGGTTTTTAATGAATATTTGGAAGCTTATATGAAAAGTGATGTTTTTAACTCTTTGATCAAATAAATCAATGGTGCCCGGCACCATAGCTGCAAGCCGGGGAAAAAGCTTATAAGAATCATGCTGCCGGGCGCTGATTCACATATAATAAAAAGATGGGAAGTGTCATGATGAGCGGTACAGATAAAGATAAAAAACTTCAGACTGCAATATTTGCAGGTGGATGTTTCTGGTGTATGGTTTCTCCCTTTGATGTTTTGGAGGGAATCATCGAGGTTAAGTCGGGCTATTCGGGAGGACACAAAGAAAACCCGACATATAAGGATGTGAAATCACAAACCTCAGGACACTATGAAGTAGTCAGGATTATTTATGACCCCGGGATAATAAGCTATGACAAGCTTCTTCAAGCCTATTGGAGACAGGTCGATCCTACAGACGACGGCGGGCAGTTCCAGGACAGGGGTGAATCCTATAGGACGGCTATTTTCTATACGAATGAAGAGCAGAGACAAAAGGCTGAAGCATCAAGGAAAGCCATGGAT
Organism: Bacillota bacterium; assembly: GCA_023405875.1. Lineage (GTDB taxonomy): Bacteria > Bacillota > Clostridia > Lutisporales > Lutisporaceae > BRH-c25. Next base: position 2,005 of record JAEXXN010000219.1, read on the forward strand.
AAGTCCGGGCGGTTCCCGGACCCTATAGTCACGCCGATACTTCCGGCTGCTGTATTTTATGAGGCAGAAGAATATCATCAGGATTTTTATAAAAAAAGTCCCAGGGAGTATAAGGAAGACAGAAAGATCTCCGGCAGAAACGAATTTATAAACAAATATTGGGGCGATGAATATTATGATATTTATAAATAATGTCAGAGCATAAGAGCTCAGATAAAAGGGTTATGCTTGCTTTGTCCGGCTGCATAGCTTTCAATATTCTCCAGGGCCTTTAATGACAGGCGCTGTTTTGCCTGCATCGTCCAGCCCGATACCTTGTCCGAATAAATGACCTTATCATACTTTTTCAGGCTATCATATTTCAAACCCATGGCTACCCGGTCAAATATGGCATAATTGCCTTCCCTGCGGATCCAGGAGTCAAAGGCCTGCATATCGAAGGTGGGCTCCAAAGAGGTATTTACGAGGATCTTTCCGGCTCCGAAGGCATCAAACTGCTCGGAGTTCAAAACTATTGTGTGCTTGGGAACATGGGTGGAAACAATGTCAACCTTCTGAAGCATCGGAAGCAGCTCCATGTAATGGTATCCCTTTGCCTCCAGCGACGGCTTCCGGGTCCTGCTATGGTAAAAGACCTGCATGCCAAAGGCGGCGGCCCTGTCCGCCACCATTACGGCTGTGGCACCCATGCCGACCAAACCAAGCTTTTGTCCTGTCAGCTCCAGTGCGTCTTCCTTCCACTGATGCCTGCCCAGGCCCTTCAGCAGATATATAAGCTGACAGATGACATACTCCGCCATTCCTTCATCTCCATAATCCCTGATACCCAGGACGGTAATTCCCTGCTCTCTTGCAGCCGCTATATCCACATTGGCGCTTTTCTCATCATATAAGCTGCAGCACATTCCGATATATCTGAGCTTTGGGCATTGCTTCAAAACATGTCCCGGCAGCAAGGTATTCCAGGAAACCAAAACCGCATCGGCATCGCATATACGTTGAAGTATCTGTGCTTCGTCGGTTGGATAGTCGTCATAAAAAATCACTTCTTCTGCTAAAGCACCGAGGCGCGCTCTTTCTGGTTCCTTAATTCCTGTGTTGTCTACAGCTACGATTTTCTTGAAATTCATACTTTTGATCCTCGCTTTGCTTTAATTAATTCAGTATATAAACATATTCATTATAACCTACAACTATAAAAGAACAAATCATTCCTTTTCCTGTCTTAGCGGAACCTCAACTATTCTGAAGCGCCTTAGTAACTTATCCTTCTTGTCTTATATCAAGCATTGGTCTTTTAGTTGACATTTCCATCAGGGCATGTAAAAGAAAAACTTTTTCAATATTATCATGGAATTATTCTCCCTTTTGTGTTATATGTATGTTAAGCAAGTACTGTCAAGATAACATAAACCAGGTTAAGGTATTGATATTGGGGAGATGCTGGATGAAAAAATATGGAATAACTACTATAGCAAAATTATTTGGAATTACTACAGAAGCAATAAGAAAGTACGAAGCTAAAGGAATTATCGGATCGCACAGAAACTGTAAAAACAGGTACAGGGAGTATGAAACTTGGGATATACCTACACTTTTTCGAGCCAGAATGTACAGAAAATCCGGGTTTTCCTTGTCCCAAACGTCAGATATGATTAACTCAATGAGTATAGATGAGATAATTAGCAGCATGAACGACAGAGAAGAAGAATTAATTCAGGAAATCATAGAAAGACAGAAATTTATGCTGATGCTCCGGGAATGGAAAAATAATCTTTCAGAATTGAACAAGTATTCCAATGGCAAATTCGTAATAGAGTACAGTCCTGAAATATATTTTTGTGATTTTCTTCAATCGGACAGTATAACTGAGGATGCAGATATTATAGCATTAGCCGGAAAATGGATAGAGCATTTGCCTTTTGTTTCACTTGGGATAAGAGCAGATGCTGCTTCTGTACTTTATGGAAATCCGATATTTACTGCAGGAATTTGCACAACCAAGGAAGATAAGGCTAAACTTAATTTACCTGATTTACCTTATACGCATAAAGCAGAATCCAGGCTGTGTATAAGCACTATACTGATGGGAACGTACAATAATCCATTAAATACTGATTCATTTACATATGCCAGAGAATATATAAAAGAGCACAATATGCAAGTGTCCGGGGAAGTCATTGGAAAGACCATACTGACAAATAAGCATGACGCGGATTACTGTTATTATCAAAAAATATGGATGCCAATTGATATAGAAACATAGATTGACATATTATTGACAATAAACCAAGTTGATGTGTCATAATTTTAACAAAGAGCGAATAATGTCGAATTAACACGAATAACTGTAATGAAAGAACTTATAGTATGCAAGAGGAATGCAACAGATAAATGTGTTATCAGTGCTGACAGCCTAAATTTGCTTTTAAGCTTGATAGTATATAATTTTAACTGATTTTTAGGTTTGATTCATTCAAACCATAAAAATATAGAATGTTTTTGTAAGAAGCAAGTTAGGAGGGAAAGAAAAATGAAAAAAGGAATTGCCAAAGCATTAGCCCTAGTGATGATTTTATCATCCATAGCAGTATTCTCACCAGCTACATTGCAGGTTGATGCCGTATCTTCAGCTACCGGAGATACTCCAGCAACAACAGCACCAGCTAAACCCGCTCCTGTAAAAACAACTGTAAGTGAACCAGCGGCTTCAGGACAGACTTATACAGTAACCGAGGGCGACATGATGTGGAAAATCGCTAAGAAGCATAATCTGACTCTTGAGAAGCTGATAGCTTTAAATCCGCAAATAAAGAATCCAAGCCTCATCGTTGTAGGCCAAAAGGTTAACCTTGGTGGAACAGCTACAACAAGCAGCAATGGTTCCTTTGATGCTTCAAAGTTCCCGGGATGGGTTGAAACTGATGGACTTTGGAGGACAGTTAACAAAACTTCCTTTAAGGATGGAGCACAATATGCGCCAACTGATGCACAGTTGAATGAAATAAAGAGACTCGTTCGCTTAACTCCTACATCTGTAGGTATGACAGACTACTTAATGGTAGTTCTGAAGGATGCTAAACAACAGGCAGACGTGGTTGGCGAAGGAAATGCCAATAGCGGTACTGCAACTGTACTTGTATTTGGGGACAGATTGCTGCCTACCGACGTAAGCCTTGGCAAGCATACTCAGCAGTTGGACAGAGGTTATTACAATGCAGGTATTGCATCAGGTTATCTAAATCTTGCTGCAGTCAGCCAGGGTTTGGGAACACACTTCTACATGTCACCGGCTTATCCAAAGAAAGACTCTGCTTTGACAATAGAGGATGTATACCTGAAGGATAAAGGCTACAAATATACTATAGGCTATGATA
>JAEXXN010000240.1 GCA_023405875.1 Bacillota bacterium
GCTAGTGGTAGTGACGATAATAAAGTTTCTTTTAGCGTATTAATAAATTTCATGCTCCTATTATATTATAAATGGTAAGGCATTACAACCACTTTCTAAGTATTAAGCTGAAAAACATCTGTGACCTCCCAACCGCCCGAATTCTATCAAGCGATGTCCGGTGAAGCATCAGCCCCATCCGGAAGCTGGGCAAGGTTACAGGCTCTGACGCTCCCCGCCTGAGAGGATGTTTTCGTTTTCACCAAGCAATGGCGGGCCGCAGCCCGGCCCCTAAGCGGAGCATTACACATATTGGCGCACTATATCAAAAAAGCTTTCCGAATTGCTGAGGATATGTATGCTTTTACCCACTGGGATATTAGACGTGTCGACATGGTTGAATCGGCAGTGCTTTATAAAATTCAGCATTTCTCTGGCTGCGGCATAAGGAACCATTTCATCCGCCTCCGCATGAAACATAGTTACCGGCTGCCGGATTTCAGAAAGCGCAAGCTCCCACGGTAGGATCTGCAGCCTGCTTTCCTGCGCCATTCCAAAGCAACGCTGGGCAAGTATTTCGTTCAGTGTATTTTCCAGATATGCCATGCCGCTGCCCCGAAGCTGTTTCGCAGAGGCTTCCAGCTGTTCCGTATATTTAGTCTGAAGCTCGCTTTGCGCAAGCGCAGCATAGCTTAGATAGGCTTGCCTGTCCTCCTCTTTATAATGGCGCAGCACGCAAGCTTCGTAAACGGCGGGAACACCGGAAGAAATCCACACCCTGGAGACAACCTCAGGAAGTGCCAACGCCGTTGCATACGCATAAGGAGCCCCCGCAGAGCACCCCATAACATCCGCTGACGAGAGGTCCCATTCCTCAGCCAGCTTCTGTACAATGGGCACCCACTCACCTATGCTTTTCAGTTCGATCGGAGAAGAATCCCCATATCCGGGGCGTTCCGGTACAATACAGCGTACATTTGCCTTTTCAATAGCTGTTATCCATTCCTCTCCCAGCCAGGAGCCTCCAACCAGCCCGTGAAATAAAACCAACGGCCGTATCCCGTTTCCATAAACCTGATATGCAATTTTCCGGCCTTCATCCAACTGTACATATAGTTTCTTCATTTTCATCACTTCTTTCCATAAAATAAATTAGATTACTCTAACTTATTTTGTATTATATCAGATTATCCAAAAAATGAAAAGAAAGTCACGAGCTCATTCCATCTCTTATGTAACGATCAACCTACAACCGATCCCATGTTGACAAACACGATTTGACCCGATATAGCGGAAGCATCGTCAGAGGCCAACAGGACATAGGTCGGGGCTAGTTCAAAGGGCTGTCCCGGCCTTCCCAACGGTACATCGGTGCCAAACGTAGTCGTTTCCTCTGCGGTAAACGCCGTTGGAATCAAAGGTGTCCAAGTAGTCCCGGAGCTACAGCGTTCACTCGGATTCCCTGCTTGGCCAGCGAGAGAGACAGAGAACGGGTTAAAGAGACAATGGCCCCCTTGGTAGCGGTATAGTCTATCATATTCGCCATGCTCGAGAAAGCGGTATCTGAAGTCGTATTTATAAAGTAATTATTTATACTATAGAAACTGAATTTGTTTTTTTCCCAAGCATACCGGTAACTCCTTCATTTACAACAATTGAGAAAAGATGCGGAGTCATTAAGAATATTGTTGAAGCCGCATCTGCTAAAACAATTATACCATATTCGTTAATATGAACATCACCGGAAGCACTTGTAGTGGGACCGGCAGTGATCGATATGTTGTCGCCAACCGCAACATAATTATAGATATTCCTAAGGAGATCGGTATCACAATTTTGCGGGAATGGATCAGATGGATTTAAATAAGTTATTGAATCGTCATAAACACTATTAGGAAAAAAAAGAATCGTTATTTTATCAATGCTAAAAGCAACCGGTTCATCACCCAGAAGAAGCAGCGGTATACTTCCAGCATCAGGCGCTTTGTAAAGCGAGTTGATTGTTCCTGATATTGTGGCAAGTCTATTTGAGAAAATGCTGACAGATGCACCTGGATATATGGTCACTATTTGTTCTAAAACATGAGCAAATTGATCTAAAGCAAAACAACGACTATTATCAGCCGTATTACTGTTTAAAGAAAAAACCCGCAAAGTAGCTTTAGATATTATCGTATTGGAGAAAAAGGCAGTAGCATTTGATGCATTTACTAATGAAAAATTAACAGGGGCATCATCAACATTTAAAATAGCTACTCCACCCATACTGCCTGTTTTATTCGATGAATTACTATCAAATTCATGACCCTTATCAGAAATCAATTTAAAAATAGCGCTGGGTGAACCAGAGGTTGCCTGCATAGCTACCCACCAATCGATCATATATAGACCATTTTCAGAAATAGTAACAACGCCTGTCACATCATCATAGCTTATGTTCCCTATAATGCTGATTGTTTCATCAAATATAAAATTATCATTATTTAAAATACTATTGCTGCTATTTTTTTGAAGTTGTAGTACTATATTAGCCATCATTGCATCCTTCTTTATATAATTTTAATTGCTCTTTCTACTATAATAATATGATTTTTGATTCGAATGTGTTAAAAATAGCAGTCCAATTTGTTGTTATGTCAGCTTTGATCAAGGTACAGTAAGTAAAAGCCCAGAGAATTGCTTGATCCAGGCTTTCGCATCCACGCTGAATAAATAATGTATAACACAAGGATGTTGAATATAGAGCAGGTACTTGAAAATCCTTCTGGGGTTTACAAACAAGAATAAAAACCAAGCTGCTGGCCTACAATCTATATTATTACATTAATAAGCTTTTGGGTCAGGTCAATAATATTTCAAGGATCAAGCACTTAGTATTTGGATAAATAATTCAAACATTGGTCTGTTACAGGGATACTATGATTTTCCTGCTTGGTAGCCATGCAGGAATGTAGACGCCGTTGTTTTATAACTATATTAATATGTTTTTATATACAAACCTTTCTGATGCTTTAATATTCTATCCAGAATAAAGGCAATAATGCCGGAACCTAAAATAACGATACTCAAAACAGAGTATGCTTTCATGCTGCCGGCATAGAATTCCGGCTTAATCGGTATACAATTATAAAACAAATTGTAGGAAAAATGATAAATCATAGCAGGGCAGATGCTTCCTTTTGCTTTTTCTACAAGCCAAATCATCCATACTGTGTCGCCAACGCACCCAATGAAAAACCATAAAATCGGTATCTCAATTTTAAAGTTATCCGGAATTAAAAACAGCCAATAGTGCCAGGCACACCATATAGCAGATATACAAACAATTGTAACAATCAGTCCTGCTCTGCTGCGCAAATGCTCCTTTAAAAATCCCCTCCAGCCAAATTCCTCTCCTATAGGGGCCCATATAGCCGTAACTAATGTCGTAGGCATACTGATAAAAGGCAGAAGCTGTTCACGATCATAACATGACAAACGGCCAATCAGCATGGCCAAAGCAGGAACGATGAATGCAAGAACAGCCAAATAAGCAGGAAACTTGCCTGAAAATGCGGCTTTAAGATATATCAATGTTCTATTTTTTCCTCTGAAAATCAATAATGCTATGATTCCCCCTAATATAGGCGAAAGCATAGCAATTCCGGTAATAAGATATAACCAGATCCCTGCGGATAGAACGGTGAAGACATGAAGAATGGTTATAGCGATAAAAGGCAAAGAAAAAGCAATAGCCATAAACACAACAATTTCCTGTAACCACTTTTTTTTAGTATCATCCATGCGTATACCTCTGAATTTCAAAGATTTTCGGATAAAATTATATCAAGAATGAAAGCATTCGTAAACAATACAAAGACTCCATC
>JAEXXN010000351.1 GCA_023405875.1 Bacillota bacterium
TTCCACTTCTTCCATTATACTGTCCAAGGGTTGGTTCTCATTCAGGCTTAAGTTGTATTTATGCTTGTTGGGCTTGAACAGCTTATCATAAACATCCTGGGAAAAATTCTCCGGCTTTATTATATGACCCTTATTAACCATATTTATTGCGCTTTCTATTACATTTTCCAGTTCTCTGACATTACCCGGCCATGTATGATTTATAAAGGCTTCCCTGACTTCATTAGTAACATACCAAATATCCTTCTGAAGAATTGCATTGTGTTTTTTTATAAAATGGTCAATCAGTATCGGAATGTCCTTTTTTCGTTCTCTTAAGGGCGGTATATTCAAGGATATCACATTCAGCCTGTAATACAGGTCCTTCCGCAGAAGCCCTTTATTAAGTATCTCTTCGGGATCCTCATTGGTAGTGGCGAGTATCCTGACATCAATGGGTATATCCGAAAGTCCCCCGACTCTTCTCACATACCCCTCCTGCAATACTCTTAAAAGCTTGGCCTGAAGCTGGAGGCCCATGGAGTTTATTTCATCCAGAAGCAGAGTCCCTCCATTTGCCTGTTCAAACAAGCCCGGCCTGTTAATTGCACCTGTAAAGCTTCCTTTGACAGTTCCGAAAAGTATCCCCTCCAGTAGAGACTCAGGCAGCGCAGCACAGTTCTGAGCGATGAAGGGTTTATGCTTTCTGCTGCTTTCGTTGTGTATTCCCTGGGCAAAAAGCTCCTTTCCGGTCCCCGTCTCGCCGCAGATCAATACCGTAGAAGAGGACATAGCGGCTTTCTTGGCTATTTCTATTGCATTATTAAACTTTTCATCCTCGCCTATTATATTTCTGAAGGTATATCCTTTGAGATTCCTGTCGTCTATATCCTTGCTGGCAAGCTCATGATGAAGGTATACAAGCTTATCGGACAATTCCTTTTCCTTTGTTATATTTTTTGACATTTCCAGGGCTCCATGCTTGCCCGGGGCAATCACTATGGGGATGGTACTGTTAATTGTAGTTATCTGCTTGCCCTTATTGTTCAAATAGGTCTGATACCTGTCATATATCGGCTTTCCCGTCTTCAGCACAGTCAAAAGAGTGCTGGTTTCGGGCGTCAGGCTGGGGAAGATATTCAGTATGCTTTTTCCCATGACTTCATTTACATCCAGTCCCTCCATATCACCCATTGCCTGATTGTATATGATGGTCTTCCCCGTGTCATCAACGACATTTATTCCAATATCAATATTTTTCAGTATTGTATCAATGATTGACTTATATATCAGATTCATTGTCATAATATTTTCTCCTCAATAATAAAAGGTATGCCGTATATGAAATATCATACCGTACATACCTTTATTATAGCAATTATATGAGCATTAGGGCAATAGCTCGTTGCAAGCCCTCAAATCTCATAGCTTGTTTAATATTTGAAATCAGGATAAAGCGGATGCTTGTCGCACAGAACCTTTATTCTTCTTTCGCACTCTTCCTTGGAGCCGGGATCTGTTATTGCTTTGGAAATTATATCTGCTATCTCCCTCATGTCCTCTTCCATGAAGCCTCTTGTCGTAACAGCCGGTGTACCGATCCTCACACCGCTTGTTATAAATGGGCTCTGGGGATCAAAAGGTATGGTGTTTTTGTTCACGGTTATGCCGATCTCATCAAGAAGGTGCTCCGCAGCCTTACCTGTGATATTTTTGTTGCGCAGGTCAAGGAGCATCAGGTGATTGTCTGTTCCTCCCGATACAATGTCAACGCCTTTGGCTGTCAGTGAATCTGCAAGCACGGAAGCATTATTGAGCACCTGCTTTATATATCCCTTGAAGTCCTCACCCATTGCTTCCTTGAAGCACACAGCTTTTGCTGCAATGGCATGCATCAGCGGACCTCCCTGCATACCCGGGAAAATAGTCTTGTCAATTGCCTTGGCATATTCCTGCTTGCAGAGTATTGCACCGCCCCTCGGTCCTCTCAGTGTCTTATGAGTAGTTGTCGTTACAAAGTCCGCATAGGGTACAGGGCTTTGGTGGAAGCCTGTAGCAACGATTCCTGCAATATGTGCCATATCAACCATCAGAAGCGCTCCAACCTCGTCTGCTATATCCTTGAAGATTTTAAAATCAATATTCCTTGCATATGCACTTGCGCCGGCTACTATCAGCTTTGGCTTGCATTCCCTGGCAATCGCCCTTACGTTGTCATAATCGATTTTTCCTGTGCTTTCCGATACGCCGTAGTGGTAGAATTTATAAAACTTACCGGAAACGTTTACAGGGCTGCCATGGGTCAGATGCCCTCCATGGGACAGGTCCATGCCCAGAACAGCATCCCCGTGCTCCAGGACGGTAAAGTATACAGCCTCGTTTGCACTTGAGCCTGAATGAGGCTGGACATTTGCATGATCAGCGCCGAATAAGGCTTTCAGCCTTTCCCTGGCAAGGTCTTCAACTATATCAACATTTTCACAGCCTCCATAGTATCTTTTCCCGGGATAGCCTTCGGCATATTTGTTGGTAAGTACGGTTCCAAGGGCCTCCAGCACTGCGGGCGACACAAAGTTCTCCGAAGCAATAAGCTCTATTTTGTTTCTCTGCCTGTCAAGCTCTTTAAGTATCGCATCATTAACTTCTCTGTCCAGTGCTTTGATATTGTCGAGTTTCATAAGTTCTCCTCCTATTTTGTAAATAATGTTATAACAAGATTTTAACGAGGGATTTTGCATACTTGCAAAAACCTACCCGAGC
>JAEXXN010000392.1 GCA_023405875.1 Bacillota bacterium
TATGCCTTCCGCCTGGCCCTTCAGGATAGGTTGTCCAAGTACCTTCAGAGTACCTGCCGTCGGGTACAGCTCCCCCATAAAAAGCTTCAGCAAGCTGGTCTTTCCTGATCCGCTGGGTCCTGTTATATAAATCAGCTCACCGGCTTCTATATGCAGCTCAATATCCTGAAGGGCCCTGGTACCTTCCGGATACTCCAGGCATACTCCCTTTGCCTCAATCATTGCTTCTCCACCCTCCATACTTAATTAAAACAACTTGAATCTATTTATCAATTCCAGATAGCCTTCCTTGATTTCCAGAGCATTTATAGAATTACCGGCCAGCAGCGGTTCAATATCCAATACCAGATCGCCCTTGCTCAGCAATTCCTCTATCGACCCTTTCTCAAGGGGCATTCCGTAAAAGCTGCCTTCCTCCGCCTGGAATCTCAGGGTATGCCCCTCTTCTATGACGAAGGTCCCTGACAGCAGAAGATATTGTTCCGGCATGCTTATTTCCACCCTGCCGGGATGGAAGGAAAAAACAATATCCGTCAGGGTACTCTGCTCTGCAACTACTTTGTTAATGACGCTGTCAGCTATAGCCCCTCTTGCCTCTGTAAAGGAAAAGCTTATTTTCAATGCCTCCGAGGGTATGTTTCCCTCCTTGATTATTCTTGAGAACTCTCTGGCCGCATCAGAAAATAAAGGCTTCAACTCTGTCCAGACCTTCTCGATATTGGCAAGATGCTCCTGGTAATACAACCTTTCTCCCTTCAGCGACGCCAGATATTCTTCCTTCTCACCCTTAAGCTCCACCTTTTTTGCAAGGGCTTCCCTCGCCTGCTTCTGACGTTCTTCCACCAAAAGCAGCTTTTCAGACAGCAGCGCTTTATCCGTTTTAAGCTTTTCGCCGCTTGCTTCAAGGTTTTCCAGCAGCTCTCCGGTATTCCTCGTCAGATCGCGCAGGGTATTTATTCTTTGAAGAAAGGTGCTCAGGCTGTCTGAGTCAAGTATTATCTCCATAAAGGAGCCCGGACCCATTCTCTGATAGCTCCTTAGAACCTGCTTCAGGCTCTCCTGCTTTTTGGCGTAGCTCTTCTCTCCTTCATCAATTGCCCCTTGCATATCCCCTATTTCTTTATTGATGGTTTCCACGTCCTGGGACAACTGCTTTTCTTCCAGCTCCATCAGCTCTATTTCCTGTGAGAGGGTAAAAAGATTCTTCAATATATCCTTTTCCTCTTCAGTAATACCCGAAAGCTTTTCTTCTATTTCCGAAAACGGGTCTGCCTGTCCCATCACCGCACCCCCGTAAAAAGTCCCAAGGGCAGTGATAATTGCAAGACCCAAAGCTATTGCTTTCATTTTATCCGGCTTTTTCATATCCACACCTCTTGCCGTTTATGTCAACAGCATATTTTATCTGATACATTCTAATTCTATCAAATTATTTCACATAATGGAATTGTCCCGGAGCGTCACAGAGAAAAAAGCCTTCAGGCTGTCTGCTGGAGACCGGCCTGAAGGCTTTATCCGTTTTTACATATAATTATTTATAACCTCTCGGTATGTATCCTTCTGCTTATACAGCAGATATAGCTTTGCTTTTACAGATTCAACAGACCTGTCAAGCTTGATGCATATATCCTTGTAGGAATGCTTTTCTTCAACCATATTCAGCAGCTCCATCTCCTCCTTTGTCGTCCATGGCTTGAAGTGCTCCCTGAAGCCGTTTTTATCCCTTGCTATTTTCTCCTGCATCCAGTCCGGCATATCTCCCCTGATGGTAAAAGTATTGTTTCTCGCTATGAAATACGAGGAATAATATGACTTTATCTGTGTGATATCAGCCTTTTGTGAATTCCATTTATTCTGATGCTCCTCAATAAACCTGCAAAGGTCCTCAACTGCAATCTGATATTTTTTCTTTTTCCCCACCTTGAATTTTCTGTGTCCAAGGCAACCGTTCCATATCCATGAATACAGTGTCCTGATGTTTATTCCCAGAATACTGCTTATATCATTGGGAGTAAGATAGATGCCATTGGCTGCAACCTGCTCCCGCAAGGACATCTGGTATGCCTTGATCAGTATCGAATTCCTGCTCCTGTTAAGCTTCTGTGCTATTGTGTCAAGATTGAGTATCCCCCACTTTTCATTCAGGAATTCCATCTCTTCTTCACTCCAGCGTTTTGCTTCACAGGTAACTCCTATAGCTATAGCTCTTTTTCTTACAGCATATACAGATCTGCCAAGCTTTTGTGATATCTCCTCCACTGTTGATGCTCCATAGCTCTCGATGATATACTTGTCCTCTTCTTCCTTCCATCTTCTTTTAAGTATCTCATCCTCGGCCTTATTCACATTCAAGCCTAAACGCCTTGCTTTCCTGATTATGCTGTCTTCGGTCCTCCCGAGCTTCTCCATTATGCTCTCCAGTGATTCCTTATTCCAATTATCCGTTAAATATTGTACCTCTTCCTGGATCCATTTTTTTTTCATCCATATCACCTTTATGTTCAATATTTCTGTGGAATTAAGCTATCCCTGCCATCAGTCCGGCCTATACTTACCTGAAGATTCTCTTGGCTGCCATGTTGATCATATGCACCACCTGCATATCCTTATCATCCTTCGGCTCACAGTTTCTTTGCCAATCATCAAGCAGCACTGCAGCCATTTCGTTTCCATGCTTCGCTTTTTCAAATATCTGTTCAAAGGTCTCCTTCTCCGGAACAGCTACTTTTGTACTTTTTGACATACCCGACCCGCTTTTTGAGATATTCGCCGGGGCAACATTCACAAAGGATATCTGCATTCTATCAAATTTTGTTAACATTATGCCTCCTTATACTATATTAATAAATTTTAATAGTTTACCAGACCAATAAAAAATCAGGCAACTGTTGCCTGATAATTATTTAACGTAAGCCGGCCTGAAAACACAGCCTGACTGCTCACAGCTTATAATTCGGCAACCCAACCATCCTGGCATATTATGCTTTAGACTTGTAGCTTTGCGTCCTTACCTTTCGATAAGTTTGCCTTTTTCATTTATACTAATAAATATTCAATTGAACTAATATATATATAATACAAAATTTGACACTTATTTACAATATGTAATTAACAAAACAGTGCTTCCTACCCCTCGTTATAGGTCCGAAGCCTTACGTTTCCTGTAAAGACCAAAGGACTAGCTCACGCTAGCCCTTGTCATTATTTGTAAAATAAAGTTACTTTTTGTCGATACCTGTATATATGAGGATGGCATCCCGGAGAAACTCTGCCGTTCCCTGCTGCTCTTTGTCATAATACGCCCTGAACCTTTCGTCATCCACATACATCTGTGCCAGGCCTGCATGAGCGTCCTTTGAATAGCTGTCCCAGTAGAAGGTCAGCCACTGCTTGTGAAGCTCTGCGGCCTTCTGGGCAGGCACACCTGCCGGATCTCCCGTCTTAAACGCCTCTGCCAGGGTCTTCTGCAGCTCTTCTTCCAGCTTTGTAACTTCGGCATATTCTTCCTGGGTCATGTTCTTCAGCTTGTTGTTGGAGCGTTCGACCGCAGCCTTGCCGTACTTTTCACGGATCTCCTCACCGTATTTCTTTTCATTCTCATCTATCAGCTTTTGCTTAAAGCCTTCAAACTTTTCCTTATCAGTCATTTTAATACTCCCTTCTGTTAACGCTATGGTTTTCTCTACA
>JAEXXN010000464.1 GCA_023405875.1 Bacillota bacterium
TGATTTCAAATACTGCCGGAGGCTATTGCTTTTACAGGGATGCCAGGCTCAGAAGATTGACCAGGTACAGATATAACAGCATTCCCTGGGATAATGGAGGCAGGTATTTCTATGTTAATGATGGAGAAAAGTCGTACTCCCTGTCCTGGATGCCGATGAAGCAGGAGCCTGACAGCTTTCAGTGCAGGCATGGCCTTGGTTATACCAGAATAAGCTCACTTCAGAACGGACTGCAAAGTGAAGTGCTTTATATGGTGCCTCTCAGGGAAAATATCGAACTGCATTATGTAAAGCTGACTAACAATAGTAAAGAGGAAAAGGAGCTTACACTGTTTTCCTACATTGAATTCTGCTTATGGAATGCCTACGACGATATGACAAATTACCAGCGTACCCTGAATATAGGCGCTGTTGAGGTGGAGGGCAGCACTATATACCACAAGACCGATTACAGGGAGAGGCGGAACCACTATTCCTTCTACAGCGTAAACAGGGAGCTCCAGGGCTTTGATACCGAAAGGGATTCCTTCCTTGGGCACTTCAACGGACTTCATGAGCCGGAGGCTGTATTTGAAGGCAGGTCGCGCAACTCGATCGCAGAAGGCTGGAATCCCATAGCCTCTCATTGTATAAAGCTGAAGCTTAAGCCGGGAGAGCAGACGTCCCTTATCTTTGTACTGGGTTATGCAGAAAACGGCGAACAGGAAAAATGGGAGTCAAAGGGAGTTATAAATAAGTCCGGGGCTTATGAACTTGTAAGCAAATACAAGGAGGACAGCTCGGTTGAAGCGGCGTTCCGGGAGCTGAAGGAGCATTGGGAAAAGCTGCTCTCAAGGTACCGCCTCACCAGCAGCGAGGAAAGGCTGAACAGAATGGTCAACATCTGGAACCCTTATCAGTGTATGGTGACCTTCAATATGTCCAGAAGCGCCTCGTATTTTGAAACGGGGATCGGACGAGGAATGGGCTTCAGGGACTCCAACCAGGACCTGTTGGGCTTTGTTCATATGATACCCGACAAGGCAAGGGCAAGGATACTTGAACTGGCATCAACACAGTTGGAGGACGGGGGAGCCTTCCACCAGTACCAGCCGCTGACCAAAAAAGGCAACAATGAAATAGGCGGAGAATTCAATGATGACCCGCTATGGCTTATATTATCAACAACAGCTTATATAAAGGAGACCGGAGACCGCTCAATACTGGAGGAAAGCATCTCCTACAACTGCGACAGCAGTAAAATGGGAACCCTATATGAGCATCTGAAAAAGTCCTTCCAATACACCCTTAACAACCTGGGTCCCCACGGGCTGCCGCTTATAGGAAGGGCTGACTGGAACGACTGTCTGAATCTCAACTGCTTTTCCAGCAATCCGGATGAATCCTTCCAGACCTGCGGCAACAGGAAGGGCAGAACAGCAGAATCGGTTTTCATAGCCGGATTATTCGTATATGCAGGGAAGGAATACTCAAGCCTGTGCAAGCTGCTGGGCTATGACCACGAGGCCGGAGAAGTCGACGGAGCGGTTGAAAAAATGCAGGATAGCGTTATGAAGCACGGTTATGATGGGGCTTGGTTCCTCAGAGCCTACGACTACTTCGGAAACAAGGTGGGAAGTGCTGAAAACCGGGAAGGCCAGATATTCATCGAGCCCCAGGGCTTCTGTGTAATGGCGGGGATAGGCCTGGAAAACGGAATGGCGCTGAAGGCAATGGAATCGGTTGACAAAAGGCTGAATACCGCTTACGGACTGGTGCTCCAGAATCCTGCCTACAGCGAATACAGGCTTGAGCTTGGGGAAATATCCTCATATCCCCCGGGACTTAAGGAAAACGCAGGAGTATTCTGCCACAACAACCCGTGGATAATGATAGCCGAAGCAAGGCTGGGACGCGGGGACAAAGCCTTTGAATACTATTCAAAGATAGCCCCGTCATATGTTGAAGAGCGGAGCGAGCTCCACAAAATGGAGCCCTATGTGTATGCACAGATGATCGCAGGCAAGGATGCGCCAAAGCCCGGTGAGGCAAAAAATTCCTGGCTAACAGGCACTGCGGCATGGAATTATGAAGCGGCGACCAAGTGGATACTTGGAATCAGGCCGGACTTCCAGGGGCTTATCATTGACCCGTGCATACCCAAGGACTGGGAGGGCTTCCAGGTAACAAGGGAATTCAGAAATGCCACATACAAGATAGAGGTGAAAAACCCGGTGCATGTGAGTAAAGGGGTAAAAAGTGTGAAGGTAGACGGGAAGCCGGCAGACGGTTCCTTGATACCGGTGTTTGGTGATGAGTCGGTTCATGAGATTGAGGTCGTTATGGGGTAAGCAGAGATCGGTAGATGGGGAGTGGATTCCCTAAAATAACAGTCATGCATAGCTGCGTATACGAATACAAAAATTGATGGCACTAATTCGCTGCGTCCAAGACATTACCTAACGCTTTTAAACGCGCATCCTTGCGCTATAAAAGCTTGCTCGGCGTCCTTGCCTCGCATACGGTAATGTCTAAGACTCCGCTCATAAGTGCCATTGACAATTTCTGTATAAGTATATCTCCGCTATGCATGACTGTTATTTTAAGTTTGCAATTATCAATTTTACAGTGTGCATTATTGAGGGTTACAACTAACTAAGTAAGACAAAGTTGAGATTAAAGAGGCACTGGACTGGTATATCAGGGAACGCTTATAAGCCTTTGGGTAACAGAATAGAGTGAAAATAGGCCGGAAAATCCGTGAGATTTGCAAGGACGCAAATCTAGCTCATACCGACAGGACGTCGGATTATGAGCGTTAGGATTTTCCGGCCTATTGAGCTCTAATTCTGTCCAAAGCTTATTTGCGTGATTCGATATACCAGTCCAGTGCTTCTTCGATGTTTCACAAATTTATAATCTTCTAATACCGCCTCTCCGGCACTCCCTTCGCAACCAACAGCCCCTTTATCTGCCGAACTTCCTCCTCGCTGCATTCAAAGGTTATCACACCCATATCATAGGTCTGGTACAGGAATACCTTATTGCCGTATGCCAGGTAATTTTCTATCCGCTCAAAGGGATACCAGCCTGCCGCGTTGGTGTAGCTGAAGGGTATGGAAAGCTCTATCCTCAGATCAACACCATTTATCGCAAAGCCCTTATCGGTCACATATACCCTCATGGATCTGCTGTTGATATTGAAGAGGAGCTGTATAAGGGCTGCCAGAACTGCAAGAAACATAAAGGACTTCAGGCTTTCAGCAGTTATGCTCCTCCTGCTTACCACAGGCATAAGCACCGCTATTATCGGGAGCACAAGGGTTATCAGCAGGGCGCGGAGTTCGGTGGCTTTTACCGGGAATACCTTGATTACAGCCTGGCTTTTCAATGCGTTTTTGGTATAAAGATATTTTATCAGAGCTTGTGAGTACAACACCGCAATATAGGCTGCAAGGTAGATGAATGCCTCAAGGACAAAACCCGTTGGTATGACATAATTTACAACAATAAAGACAAACAGAAAAACAAACATGGATATGATGAAAATGATTGTTTTCATAGAATTACTCATAGCATTTCCCCATTTCATATTTATGTTAAGGCATATTATAAATTATATCAAATCTTTATTAAAAATCAATTTGTTGTATAATAGATATATATGTAAGGGCGAACACTGTTCGTCCGTACCTGAAATTTAAACGCCTGTTATGGAGGAGCAAAATCATGCTGTCACTGCAAGACAAGCTGCAAAATCTCCCGGATAATCCCGGGGTATATATAATGCGGGATGAGAACAACGAGATAATATATGTTGGTAAGGCAATAAACCTCAGGAATAGGGTCAGGCAGTATTTCCAATCCGCCAAGAACCAGCATCCCAAGGTTGCTGCCATGGTTGAGAGGATAACTGACCTGGAATACATAATAACCGATTCCGAGCTTGAAGCCCTCATACTTGAGTGCAACCTCATCAAAAAGCATCGTCCCAGGTACAACGTGATGCTTAAGGATGACAAGCAGTATCCATATATAAAGCTGACGATTAATGAAGACTATCCCAGGCTGTTTACCGTCAGGGATATAAAGAAGGATGGGGCGAAATATTTCGGGCCCTATACCGATGTAGGTGCTGTACACAGGACTATTGACCTTCTGAAGGGACTGTTTCCCATAAGATACTGCAACAAGAACATCAGTAGGATAATGGGCAAAGAAAGGCCGTGTCTGAATTACCACATAAAGAAATGTATAGCCCCCTGCCAGGGGAATGTCAGCAAGGAGCAGTACCGGGAGCTGATCGATTCCATTATAATGATGCTGGAGGGAAAGCAGGAGGAGGTGCTGAAGCGGCTGGAGAGCAAGATGCATGAGGCAGCGGAGAACCTGGATTTTGAAAAGGCCGCTGACATAAGGGATAATATGAATTCCCTTATAAAGATAGCGGAAAAGCAGAAGATCATTTCCTCGGCCTTTGTAGACCAGGATATCATAGCCCTTGCGGTAGATCAGGGAGAGTCCTGCATACAGGTGTTCTTTGTAAGGGGAGGAAAGCTTATCGGAAGAGAGCATTTCCTGATCGAGGATACCAAGCTGAGCGATTCAAAAGAAATATTAAGCAGCTTCATAAAGCAGTTCTATGGCGCTGATACTCTCATACCAAGAGAAATAATACTCCAGGAAGATATCGAAGAAATAGATATTATTGAGCAGTGGCTGAGCGAAAAGCGCGGAGGCAGAGTAAAGCTGACGGTCCCTCAAAGGGGAGAAAAGCAGAGGCTTGTGGAAATGGTAGGCAAGAACGCCGAGGATACCCTGAGACTGCTTGTGGAAAAGCAGAAAAACGATGAAGAAAGGACCATCGGAGCCTGCCAGGAGCTTGGAGAGCTGCTTGAGCTGGTTGATGCCCCTATGAGGATCGAGGCTTTTGATATTTCACATCTTCAGGGAGTTCTAAATGTCGGTTCGATGATAGTTTTTGAAAAGGGAAAGTCAAACAGCAGCAACTACAGGAGATTCAGGATAAAAACAGTTGAAGGGGCAAACGATTATGAAAGCATGCGTGAAATCCTTGAACGGAGATTTGCCCACGGGCTAAAGGAAAGGGAGGAGCTTTTGTCGCAGGATAAAGACCTGGAGCTTGGAAAATTTTCTGTTTTTCCCGACCTTATAATGCTTGACGGCGGCCTGGGGCAGATAAATGCAGTGCTTCCGGTGCTCAAGGAGCTGAATATCGATATACCTGTGACCGGAATGGTAAAGGATGACAAGCATAGGACCAGGGGATTGATTTTCAAGGGTAAGGAAATAGAGATACCGATCAATTCAAGGGTATTCAGGCTTATAACCAATATCCAGGATGAGGCTCACAGATTTGCGATAAACTATCATAAAAGCCTGAGAAGCAAAGCAACAGTAAAATCAGAGCTGGACGATATCCCCGGAATAGGGCCTGTAAGACGCAAGGCGCTGCTTGCAAGATTCGGCAGCCTGAAGAATATTAAGAGAGCTACCCTGGAGGAATTATGCGAGGCTGAAGGCATGAACAAAAAATCCGCAGAAGCGGTATATAATTTTTTTAATTCATAAGACTTTTTTGTAAATACTCCGTATTGTATAATGAAAGCTTAAATAAAAATGCCGATAAGATATCCGGAGATGTTTTAATAAAATATACCAGGAGGTAGGAATATGTATAAAAAATTATATAAGTCGAGAACAGTAAAAACAATAGCAGGTGTATGCGGAGGCCTTGAGGATTATTTTAACATTGATGTTACGATAATAAGGCTCATATGGGTTGCACTTACAATAGCTACCGGAATTTTCCCCGGAATATTTGCTTATGTGGCTGCAGCACTGATAATCCCCGATGAACCTGTGGGAAACAATAAAGACTATGGTACAACCCAGGGTCCTTCATACACAATAGAAAAAGACGAAGAAAAATAAGAAGGTGATCAGTTGAAATTTTTGCTTGATACTCACTGTCACACAATATCAAGCGGCCATGCCTACAGTACGATTGCAGAAATTGCTGAAGCAGCCGGGGAGAAGGGACTCAAGCTTATAGCCATGACCGACCACGGACCTGCCATGCCGGGAGGTCCTCATATATTTCATATAGGAAATCTTCGTGTCATACCGGATTATATCAAGGGAGTAAGAGTGCTTAAGGGTGTCGAAGCAAATATAATGGATTTTGAGGGCAGGCTTGATGTGCCTGACAGCTACCTGAAAAGGCTTGAAATAGTCATTGCAGGCTTTCATGATGTTTGTATCGCGCCGGGAAGTGTTGAGGAGAATACAAGGGCACTGGTTGCAGCTATGCATAACCCCTATGTGGATATTATTGCACACCCGGGGAATCCTTATTATCCCATAGATATAGACAGGCTCATCCAGTGCGTTTATGATACGGGAAAGCTGATAGAAATAAACAACAGCTCCTTTATAGGAAGCAGGAAGGGCAGTGAAGAAAACTGCAGAGAAATAGCTGCCAAGGCCAGGGAGAAAGGGATAATGCTGACAGCCGGCAGTGACTGCCATATATGCTATGACGTAGGCAGATTCGACAAGGTGGAGAAGATCTTCCGGGAGGTCGATATGCCTGAAGAGCTTATAATAAACACCGATCCGCAGAAGCTTATCGACTACCTGAATAAAAATGGGAAGAAAGTCAGCATGTGAAATATTGCGGAACCCATGCAATGGGTTCCCTGCAAGCACTTTGTTGCCGTAATAATAATGCGTAAGAACCTGTTTAGCATCTGTTTGCACCTGATTTTTTGGCAGATTTTCCGCCATACTGCGTTAAATTTTCTTGGAATACCCTCAGTATTCCTGCGAAAATTTGCCTTGTCTGACGAAAAATCTGCTCAAAACCTCAGGCACCCACAGATACTAAACAGGTTCTTATCAGAATATACATAGAGTAAAAGTCAGTTTGGAGGGATACAAATGATCCTGAGAAAAGCCTTTACTCTTTTTTTGTGCGCAATTTTAATTGTATATATATTTTTAGGCCCCACTTTACTGGAGCAGATGAGAGAAAGCTACGAAAAAACCATTGAGCCGCAGCACAAAAAAACGGAATGGACAGGAGTAATAACCCTATGGGATTATCCGCGGCTTGATATGAGGAACGGAACCCGCTTTAGCTGGATCAAGGGAAAAATCAAAGAGTTTGAAAAGAACAACCCGGGAGTATACATTGAGCTCAAGCAGCTTGACTGGCAGGATGGGCCCACCTTTATGAAGGCGGCTGCAAAGACCGGCGCCAATCCCGACATTGCACCGGTGGGCAGTGATTATTTCTATATGTCGGGAGGGTATCTGGAGGAACTGGATGAATACATAAGCCTTGCGGAAAGGTCGGATTATATAGGAAGCATTCTGGATACTGCCGTTTACAAAGGCAAGATTTACGGCTTGCCCTGGATGATGACCGGCTATACCATGCTTCTCAATACCGACAGGTTCAGTGAGAGGAATATCAGCCCTCCGGAAAACGGAGAATGGACCTATGAACAGTTTGTGGAGGCGTTGAAGCAGCTTACCTATGATACCGACGGCAAGGGCGGGCCGGATGTATTCGGTTTCAATTCCTTTATTGAGCCCGGATACTATAATACCTTCGGAATCATTATGAGCGACGGAGCTCTTATTATGGATGAGGCGACCGGCAGCTACACCTTCAACACCCCGGAGGCTTTATCCGGGCTTACCCGGCTGTGTGATCTGAAGCACAAATACAAGGTGACGCATCCGGGCTTTGGAAAAATGGATGAAAACCAGGCCTGGGCAACCTTTCTGAAGGGTGAGACGGCAGTATACATAGGAGGCTCATGGGCCGTTCCCCTGCTCCGGAACTCACAGGGTGACAAGGCCGTGAACTTCACTGTTGCCAGGTATCCTACCGGCAATGCGGATGTGCCCTTGTCAATAAGCTCCACCACCAGCTCCTATGCTGTTTTTAAACAGGAGGATGAGGGGAAAAGGAAGGTATGTGCAGATTTTATCAGGTTTATAACCTCTGCGGAAGCACAGGCAGAGCTTGTCAATTTTGGATATTTCCCGGTCAGAAAATCGGGGAAACACCTGTACGAAAATGACAAAGAGATGTATACTATACAGCAGAGCTTATATTTTGCAGAACACCTGCCGAAGGTAGACAACTGGAGTGAAATAGATACCGTACTCCAGACCAAAATAAAGGAAGCAGTGGCAGGAAGCATAAGTCCTGAACAGGCTCTGAAGGATGCAGAGCGGCTTATACAGCAAAGGCAAAAATAATGAAGGGTATTTCTTTAGGGTATGGTTGCACGTATGGAGGATGAGCTTCGAAGGAATTATCCGGGCTGTTAAACCGTGTCCTAAATTGAATAATAGCTGATAATTATGGAAAAATTCCACATAATGAATAATACATAAGCAAATGGAGGAGAGATTTATGACCGAGCTTAAAAGTACAAAAAAAGAAAAGCAGCCGGTAATTGAATATAACGGCAGAAGGTACTTGAGAATACCGGTGAAAACTCACGTAATAACAAAAGAAGATAATATTGTTGATGTGGTAAAAAAATACGCACAGGAAACAGTAAAAGAAACAGATATAGTTTTTATAAGTGAAAAGGCTGTTGCTATAACACAGGGCAGAGCATACCCCATAAGTGAGATAAAACCAAGGCCTTTGGCCAGGTTTCTCTCGAAATATGTGACAAAGACCCCCTCGGGAATAGGGCTTGGGATGCCGGAAACTATGGAGATGGCATTGAGAGAATGCGGTGTGGCCAGGATACTGTTTGCAGCGGTAGTCAGCTTTTTTGGAA
The DNA here is from genome assembly GCA_023405875.1 of Bacillota bacterium. Lineage (GTDB taxonomy): Bacteria > Bacillota > Clostridia > Lutisporales > Lutisporaceae > BRH-c25. Next base: position 8,814 of record JAEXXN010000464.1, read on the forward strand.
AGCTGTTGGGGCGTAAGGGTGATTTTTACAGGGTAGCCGGGTACAAAGCTTCCTCTATAGACGGGCCGACTCCCAACACATTGCCTCCGTACAACAAATATGTCGTACTTGGACCGGCAGACCCCGACCGGGTTGCAGAAAAAATCAGCGACAGTATAAAAGCAGAGGTTGCCATTGTTGACATAAATGATTTAGGCGGAAATATACTCGGAACCTCAAAACCAACCATGGATAGAGAAAAGCTGGTGGGAATACTGAGGGATAACCCCTTGGGGCAATGCAGCGAGCAGACTCCCATGGGGATAATAAGGGATGCGGCAGAATAAGTGAATACTCATAGAAAGGGGACAGCAAAGTAATGCAGGATTGCTGTGGAGGTTATGCTTCCGTGAAACTTGATATAAACAACATATTATATAATGAGCCGATGAAGGATCATACTTCTTTTAAAGTTGGAGGACCTGCAGACATATTCATAGAGCCGGATGATACGGAAGAGCTGGCAAAGGCGGTCAAAAGCCTGAAGGAGCATAAAATACCATACTATATAATCGGCAATGGAAGCAATCTGCTGGTGTCTGACAAGGGAATAAGGGGAGCCGTTGTAAAGATAGGGGAAAAATTCAGCAAAGTGGATATCAATGGAGAAAGAATAATATCGGAATGCGGCATACTGCTTTCTACATTATCAAAAATAGCTGCAAGAAACAGCCTTGCAGGCATGGAGTTTGCCAGCGGTATTCCGGGAGCCCTTGGAGGGGCGGTAGCTATGAATGCAGGTGCTTACGGCGGTGAGATGAAGGACATCGTAGAGTGGGTGGAGGTTATGGACCAGGAGCTTAAGCTGAAGAGGATCCCCGGCTCTGAAATGGAATTCGGCTACAGGAAAAGCGTGGTTGAGCCCAGGGGATACATTGCACTCAGGTGCTGCCTCAAGCTGAAGCATGGAAATCCTGAGGCCATAAACAGCATTATGTCGGAGCTGACTGAAAAGAGAAAGACTAAGCAGCCCTTGCACCTGCCGAGCGCAGGAAGTACCTTCAAGAGGCCGGAGGGTTATTTTGCAGGGAAGCTGATAGAGGACTCGGGGCTGAGGGGATTTTGCCACGGAGGCGCACAGGTTTCCGAGCTTCACTGCGGTTTTGTAGTGAACAGGGGCGCTGCATCGGCACAGGAGGTTTATGAGCTTATAAGGCATGTGCAGAAGACAGTATTTGAGAAGTTCGGCGTTAAGCTTGATACTGAAGTAAAAATGTTGGGTGAATTTTAGGGATTGCGCAAGCAGTCCCTTTTGCAATTGAGGGATGCGGGCATGCTTGTGAATTCATAATCAGTATGAGAAATAGCCTTTTGATAATAATAATGATATTATATAGTTGTATTAAGTAGATGAGGTGAGATTTTGATAAAGCTCTATGCGGATTATCATACCCATACGGTATATAGTCATGGGACGGGAAGCATCATGGACAATGTTATCGCCGCCAGAAAAAAGGGACTTACCGAGCTTGCGATCACAGACCATGGTATAAGGCATTTTGCCTTCGGCGTAAAGGAAAAGGATATTGCCAGGATGAGGGATGAGGTAGACAAAATAAATAACAATGCAGAGGGTATCAAGGTACTGCTGGGCATGGAATGCAACCTGATAAGCACCGACGGGGATATCGATATGAATGATGACATGCGCAAATATCTGGATATCCTGCTTGTGGGTTTTCACATGATGGTATTGCCTAAGGATCTGAAGGAGTTTATGAAGATTTACGGGAGAAACTACCTGGCTAAAACATTTCATATAGGCGCAGAAGGAATTGGAAAGCTGAATACCGAATCAATGATAAAAGCCATACAAAGGCACAAAATAGATATAATAACGCACCCGGGGACCCGTATACCCATGGATACCACACTTATCGCAAGAGCTGCAGCCAAAGCAGGTACCGCTCTGGAGATAAACGCTCACAGCAGCTATATGCAGGCAGAGCACGTAATAGCCGCGGCTAAAGAAGGTGCAAGGTTTGTCATAAACAGTGACGCCCACTGCCCTGAGGATGTGGGAAATCTGCAGAAGGGCCTGAATATTGCAATAGAAGCGGGTTTGACCAGTGACCAGATTATTAATGCTGTAAAATAGGGGGAATTTAGGATGAAAGTTTTGATAGTTACAGGATTGTCCGGAGCAGGAAAGAGCCAGTCGATCAAGTTCCTTGAAGATCTGGGGTATTTTTGCGTTGATAACCTGCCCCCCGCGTTGATCAGCAAGTTTGCCGAAATGTGTTCGGACAGCAAGGAGAACATAAATAAGGCTGCTATTGTAATAGATATAAGGGTGGGCAAATTTTTCGACCGTCTGCCGGAAAGCCTTGATGAGCTTAAGTCTTTAGGACATACATACGATATACTTTTTCTGGAGGCTTCTGATGAAACACTGATCAAAAGGTACAAATCCAGCAGAAGGATGCACCCTATGGCTCCCAGCGGCAGGATAATCAAAGGGATAAAGGCTGAAAGAAGAAAGCTCCAGGAAATAAAAGCAAAGTCAACGAATATAATAGATACCACCAACCTGAGTCCTTCCGGACTGAAGGAGGAAATCATCCATCTTTTTGTTGAAGGAGGCAAATCCGAAGGCTTAATAATAAACATATTGTCTTTTGGCTTCAAATACGGGATACCTCTTGATTCCGACATGGTTTTTGATGTAAGGTTCCTTCCCAATCCATATTATGTGGAAGGCCTGAAAAAATACAGCGGTAATGATGAAGGGGTAAGGAACTATGTAATGCAGTGGCCTGCGGCGGTAGAGTTCATGAATAAGCTTACAGACATGGTGGAATACCTTATACCCCATTTTATTAAAGAGGGCAAGTCTCAGCTGGTGATCGCAATCGGTTGCACCGGAGGGCGCCACCGGTCGGTGACAATGGTCAATATGCTCAGCAGAAAGCTTAAAGAGGCTAATCACAGGGTTATAATAGAACACAGGGATATAGAAGAAGAAAGCTATAGATAAGAAATAGGCAATGGGCAATAGGTGGGGTCAGGGCA
>JAEXXN010000249.1 GCA_023405875.1 Bacillota bacterium
ATATAATGTCAGCTTACCGGTAGGCATAACATTGCAAAGATATAACAACACCACCGAAATTCCGGTAAATATACCGGCAAATGCGATCCTTCTGCTCAAAATGTCACCACCCCTATGATTTTCTGCGTAAAGGCCTGACGCTAACAGCAGCTGAGCAAATCTCCGCCCATGCATTCACAGCAGCTGTCGGCACAAATCAAGCCCTGGCACATTGTACAGGTATCCGGTCCGGTGCTGTAGCCCCTTCTGTCATAAACAGTGGACTGGTACTGCCTGTTGGTATTCATCACCCTGTTCAGAGCATCCCTGAATTCATAGTTTGAAGGCTCCATATCCACAGCAGTCCTCAGGTTTGTTACGGCTTCGTTGTACCAACCCCTGCGCATGAATATAAGTCCCTTCAAAAAATACCATTCTCCACCCCTTAAGCTGACTCCGTTTAAAAGCTGCTCGGCAGCAGCAACATTTCCCATGTTTATATAAGCTCTCGCCTGGTCATAATAGGTTCTGTTGTCAGCATCCTGGCTATTTCTGTATCTAGGCTCCTCCTGCCTCCTGTAGCCGCTGCCGCTGTTATTTGACTGAGCTTTCTTTATAAGATAGTCATACGCCTCATTGATCTCTTTCAGCTTTTCCTCTGCCAGATCCGACAAGGGGTTATTCTGATATTGATCCGGATGATACTTTCGTACCAGGTCCTTATAGGCTTTCTTTATCCCTTCTTCATTTGTCCCTTCCTTAATCCCCAAAACTTCGTATGGATTTCTCATCTTTTATGCAACTCCTTTTTTCCCTTGTAATGCCGCTTAAAATTCTTTCTGTTTTTCCATATAGACCTTCATAAATTATGTTATCGATAATTGCTTTGTTGCCAAGGCTGAGAAGCTCTATGGAGCCGGTAGTCTGTGCCAGTGACTGAAGCAGATTGGTCCTTACCTCATCTGCTATTGTCTTCTTAAAGGCCCTGATATCCTCGCCTTTATAACGGTATTGCAAAAGCAGAGGATTATAGCTCTTGCTGCCGATATCCTTTTCCATATCGTCGAAGGCATCTATAAGATATATCCATTTTCCAAGGTTATAGCCTATCCAGCCAAGGACCCTTGCCGTTGACCGGTCCTCTCCCTTGTAGCCTGCCGCCAGCAGCTTGCCAAGCATGTCTGCAAAGGGCTCCGCAGCCTGATCCATTGAGCTGCACTTCTGCTCTTCCAATTTCACCTGTGAGTTAATAGAAGCTGCAATGATCTCATCAAGTTCACTGTTCCTTGCCGCCGCACTGCTGTAGCCCCTGTGAAAGGCCATTTGTGCCAGCCTCGGCGCAAGTCCCCCCTCATCCCTTATGTTATCCTTCAATTTATAATACGTAAGCAGCACATTAATGTCTGCTGCAAAATCAATGTGACTGCTGTCTTTTACTATCCACTTTTTTTTGACCGGATTGGATATACATGCCTCCTTTTTCAGCACAGGCGCTTCATTATGTACCGAAGAAAGCAGCAGCCCGAGAAAAACCGAGTCATAGTTCAGTGCAAACCGCGAAACAGTGCCGAAGCTTCTCCCCATAGATTTGCACAAACCGCAGTAATAGCCTCTGAACATTTCAAAATCCTTTATCTTCATCTCCGGCTTATCCGGCATGATATATCCAAACATATTTACTCCTAAAAAATATCATTTCGTAATATTATAACACATAAATATTAAGGATGTGCAATATAAGGGCGGAACGGTTTAGAACCGCTCCCTACAGTCTATACATAATCTATTATTTAGTAGGGAACGGTTCGTAACCGTTCCGTTTATTGCGCATCCTTCTACAAATCTGCCTTAACCTCTGCTATAAGGCTTTATTCCATATACTTCAGCGGGCAAAAGGCCTTGGAAAATATCTTGGAGCCGTAGACCTCAAATTCCACCGTTATATTGACTTCATCCTCACTGATCACTGTGCCCTGTCCGTATTTGTCATGATATACCCGTACCCCGCCTTCAGCGGCAGGCATCGGCCCCTGAGGCTCCTGTCCGGTCTGCCTGGTATCGATATTCGCCTTTATTTCCCGCCGCAGCTCAGACAGATTTGCACCGCGGCTTACAAAATCCTCACTGTCTATGAGCTCCGGCGGTATCATCCTCAGGTATGGACTTGGTATGCCATATACTCCAAACTCGTCAGGATTGGTATGGTATGATATTTCAAGGAAATCCTTCGCCCTTGTGATTCCCACAAAAAACAGCCTTTTTTCCTCTTCCTCCTCTTCGGGACTCCTTGAGGGGATCGGTATCAGTCCGAGATTTGCTGCGGAAATAAATACGCACTTGAATTCAAGGCCTTTTGAGGCGTGCAGCGTCATCAGCCTGACCGAATCGACCTTCTCTGCGGCCTTATCTCCCAGAGTAAAGCTTCCGTACAATGCTGCATTATCCAGGTAATTCCTGATGCCTTCAAAAAATCCGCTTTCCTCTCTTTCCCCATAGCCCGCCATTTCCTCAAGAAAGCTCACCACCCTTGTCCTGTCCTCCTCATAGGTTATTGCGGTAGGCATAAGATATGCTCCAAGATCGAAATAGTCAAAAATAAGTGAGGCAGCTTTCTCATTCTGCTTCCCGCACCATTCCTTAAAGCCTGCTACTCTTTCCACAAGCTCATTGCCGGTATTTCCTGCCTTAACTCCGGAAATGAGCTCTTTGATCTGCTTCTTGCCCAGTCCCGGACCGTATCTGTTTTCTCTCAGAATATATATGAGACTGTCCATATCCCTGGGGTTGACTGCTGCCTTCAGAAGCCGGACCAGCCAGTAAAGGACGGGGATATCTCTCAGCGTACGCTTTTGGGAAAGCTCAAAGGGCACTCCGTTTTTTTCAAAAACATCCCTGAATACTTCCGACTGCTTCTGTTTCCTGTATAATACCGCTATATCACCGTATTTGAAGCCGTCTGCCGCAAGCTTTCCTATCCTGTCGCACAGATACAGGGCTTCATTGAAGGTATTGTGGTGCTTTTTCACGACAATAGGCCCGCCCTCAGTCCTTATCCCCTTTATGGGCTGACCCGGCTCTATAAAAGCTTTTGCGGCATCAAGTATAGTTGTGGTGGACCTGTAATTTATCGGCAGGGTAAGCTCATTTCCACCGTAAGCCCTCCTGTATTCTCCGAAAATATCTCTTTTACTGCCCCTCCAGGTATATATAACCTGGTTGGGGTCCCCTACCGCAAAAATATGTGTCCTGTCCTTTTTCATACAGCCGATCAGTTCAAGCTGCCTTTGGTCGCTGTCCTGGAATTCATCTACGATTATCCACTCAGGCGCAAACTGATTATTTTTCAACAGGTATATCGCATTTTCTATAAGGTCGTCAAACTCCATTGCATTGCAGCGCTTTTTTTCTCTCTCCAGCAAACCGATGAAGCCGGCAAGGTCATCATCATGCTTCATATTCCCGTATTTCAGCTTTCCCTCCCTGTATTGCTCGATCCTGCGCCTTATCTTGTTCTTATACTTCAAGGTAAGGTCATTCTCATTTATAACCCGCTCATAAAGCTCCAGCATCATCTCGGAATCATAGATGGAAAAGCTGCCGGTGTACCCAAGCTCCTCTACAGGGAGTACAGAAGCAAGAAGTGTCCTGCATACCCCATGAAAGGTCCCGAAAAACCGGAGCTCCTCCTCCTTTATGCTTTTGTTTCTCTCCCTTATACGCGACTTTATCTCTTCAGCAGCTTTGTTGGTAAAGGTGAGCACCACCATGCTTTCAAAAGGTACTCCCCGGGCAAAGTGCAGATATAATACCTTATTTATAAGCACGGTAGTTTTTCCGCTGCCTACCTGTGCATTGAGAAGCAGCACTCTGCTGTTGTCAAGTACCGCAGCCTTCTGATAATCATTAAGCTTCTCCAGGTCTTGCAGCAGCGGTCCCAGCCCGGGCTTATCCTGCGACTTCAGTTTATTATACAACTCTTCCATTTGAGCCCACCTACTTTTTCAGATCATCATACCGCCTCATCAGCTTCTCTCCGATGTCATCGGGAGTTTTGCCAATTACCTTGACACTGATGTCAAAGCCGGCCGGCACCTCTACATATCGTTTGACCGTATTCATAAGCCTTCGCTTGTTTGAAGGATCAAGTATCCACTCCTCGTAAAACCTGAAGTCGGTAATGATATTGAGGACCGAGCCTGCAAGCTCAACATTGTCTATTGTGCTCAGAAAGCTGTTCATATACTCGCCCTTGGATCTCAGGAAAAGTACAAACTCATTCCATCTTGCAGGCAGCTCAGGAAGCTTGCACATATGCTCCAGCACGATCTTGGGAGCCTGCTCCGCCTTCTTTATGCCCTCCGGCACCGTTGCTTCCTCCAGCATGCACTGAAGCCCCCAGCGTACCAGCTTCTTGTCCAGGTGATAATCACCTACACAGGCCGGACAACCATTCTCACAGCTGCAGTTCTCCACCAGGAGTATTGCTTCCTCAAGAATATTCTGTGCGTAGTCGTAGGCCTTCTCTGAAAAGCCGAGCCCGCCCGGGTACAGATCATAAATGAGAATATGCGATTTCTTTATTTCTCCCTGCTCAGTCTTTGTATTGAAAACTGCAGCCGAAAGATCCTCAAGAGTAGACATCGTTCTTCTCATGGAAGCGGAAAGCAGGCTGTGCTTTATTCCATTGTAGTAATTATGCTGTGTATGGGAAT
>JAEXXN010000001.1 GCA_023405875.1 Bacillota bacterium
ATGTATATGATTCACCAATTCACCCTCTATATTGCTCTGAACTATCTCTACGCTTATACCCAGCTTATAAGCTTCATTTTCTATAAAGCTGCAGATGTCCTCATAGCTCTTATCCCCGTATATGTCCTGTTCCCTGATGCCCAGCAGGTTCAGATTAGGCCCGTTAATCACCATTATCTTCATACTGAATGCCTCCTATATATTTCGCACAAATATTTCCTTGCTGCAAATATTTATTATCTTCTCGGCTGTAGCTGCAAGAGTTCCTTTATTTTCAACCGTAAAATCACTATATTTCCGATAGAGCTCATGTCTTTCATTATAAAGCTGTACAAGCCGGTCTCCTCCGTCCGCCAGAAGCGGCCTTGTACTTATGTCGATATCCCCTGATATATCCTCAATGCTCCTGTCTATATATATTATTATACCGTTTTTCCGGAGGCTCTCCATATTTGAGGCATTTTTTACTATGCCGCCCCCGGTTGTAATAACTGAAGCCTTTACATTCTCCAGTGCCAGTACCGCTTCAGCCTCCAACCTTCGGAATACTTCTTCCCCCTGTCGGAATATCCTGCTTACGGTACAGCCCGCCTGTTTCTCTATATAACTGTCTATATCAATGAAACTCCTTCCCAGCCTGTGGGCCAGCAGCCTTCCTATGGTCGTCTTGCCGCAGCCCGGCATTCCGATCAGCACTATATTCCTTTCATCCTTATTCATGCCGGCTATCCTCGTCTGCTTTATAAAGCAGCTTCCTGATCCTTTGGTATATCTCATCCACCTGTGCTTCGGGAAGCCCGGTCCCGTTCCATATTTCCTGCGCCGCAACAGCCTGACCGACAAGCATGTACAGTCCGTTTACTGTCTTAAGCCCGTATTTCCCGGCCTGCTTCAGAAATAGTGTCTCCTCAGGATTATATATCATATCTATTGCCGTTTCAAATTCCTTCAATATATCTTCCGATACCGGAGAGGCTTCAGTCCTGGGATACATCCCGCAGGGAGTACAGTTGATTATCATGTCTCCTCCCAGGCCCGGAAGCTCATGGTAGCCTTTAGTCCCTTCCCCGGGATCTCTGCTGATAAAAGTCACGGCTGCCGCACCTTTGTCCTTGAGATACTGCGCCACTGCCTTTGCTGCTCCGCCGGTACCCAGTATGACCGCACCCTTGCCGCCTGCTTCTATCCGGCTCTTTCTGAGGGACATGCCGAAGCCGTGATAATCAGTGTTATACCCTGTCATAATCCCGTTGCTGAAGCCTATGGTATTGACCGCGCCGAGCTTTTCCGCTTCCTCCGACAGCTTATCCAGGAATGCCATTATTTTTATTTTGTACGGTACTGTGACATTCAGGCCTTTTATGCCCCGAGCTTTATATTCAAGCAACGCGGAGCCCAGCTCCGCTTCCTTCAATTCAAAAAGCTTATATTCTCCGGTTATTCCGAGCTTTTGGAATATTTCCCGGTGTATTTGAGGCGAAAAACTGTGCCCGAGGCTTTCTCCCAGTAATCCGTAGATATTTTTCATAATCTGTACCCTGCCTCACTTCTGTAATTTCCCAGCAGCCTGAAGTATGAGCTCTCCTTCTCCGCCTCTGCCATTATGCTCCTGGTCTCCTGTTCCTCCAGGCTTCCTCTTATGTCTATATAAAAGAAATACTCCCACGGTTTTCCTGCCAATGGCCTGGACTCAAGCTTCATAAGATTCAGCCTGCCCTCGGCGAAATGCTTAAGTATTCCGTAAAGTGTTCCGGGTTTATCCGGCACACTTAATACAAGGCTGATTTTATCTGCCTTTTCTATCTCTGGCTTTTCTTTGCCGATGACCACAAACCTGGTGCTGTTATTGGTATTATCCTGGATATCCTTGCTGATTATGTCCAGGCCATACACCGCCGCAGCCATTTTCCCCGCAATGCATGCCTTGGATTTTGAACCTTCCCTCGCAACATACTCTGCGCTTCCTGCGGTATCAAAATATGGCACCTGCTTCCACTCCGGATGCTCCGAAAGGAAACGGCTGCATTGCAGCAGTCCCTGCTGATGGCTGTATACCTCCCTGATGTCCGCCAGCCCGGTTCCCTTCAAGCCGAGGAGGCTGTGCTCCACCTTCAGGCATTTTTCGCCTACTATGAAGAATTCATATTCCCTGAGAAGGTCATATACCTCATTTATGCTTCCCGAGGTTGAATTTTCAATTGGGAGCACTCCATACCGTATTTTCCCCTCAACCAGCGCTTCAAAAACCTCTCTGAAGCTCCGGCAGCTTACCGTTTCAACCTCCTGTCCGAAATATTCCAGACTGGCCTGAAAGCTGTAGCAGCCCGGTACGCCCTGGTAGCCAACCGAAGCAGCCTTATCAGGAATTTCAATGGGAGCATTCTCCTGCTTTCCTCCTATAATATCCCCCTGCAATCTTCTGCTCAGGAACATAAGGTTTTCCATGAACTGCTCCACATACTTTATATCAAAACCGGCCTTTGCTGAGCCGGAGATTCTTTCAATGATTGCCCGCTCTCTGGCCGGATCGTATATTTTCATATTTCTCTCTGCCTTATACTCTCCTACCCGCGCCACAAAGCCCATTCTCTTTATAAACAGCTCCACCAGCGCCGCGTCTGTTTCATTTATATTCTTTCTCAGTATTTCCAGTTCATCCAATATAAACACATCCCTATATATTCATTTTCTCTCATTCCGCAGCATAAGATCAAGGAGGGCTATTGCAGCAGCAGCCTCTACAACAGGCAGCGCTCTCGGCACAATACAAGGATCATGCCTGCCCTGGATTTCTATTTCAGTATTTGTCCTGCTTTCAATATCTATCGTCCTCTGCTTTTTGGCAATTGAAGGCGTGGGTTTGAAGGCTGTACGGAATATCAACGGCATCCCGTCAGTCAGGCCGCCGATTATTCCTCCATTATTATTGCTGTAGGTCTTTACTTCGTCACCGGCCATATAGTACTCATCATTTGCCTCCGAGCCGTACAGCTTTGATATTTCAAAGCCTGCCCCGAATTCAAGTCCTTTGGCCCCGGGGATGGAAAATATCAAATGGGCAAGAGTGCTTTCAACAGAGTCGAAAAAGGGTTCCCCTATTCCCGGCCCTATTCCTATTACAGCAGTTTCTACAATGCCTCCCACAGAGTCACCCCGGCTCTTTGCCCGGGCAATAACCTCCTTCATGGCGATCTCCCTATCCGGGTCCAGCACCGGAAATTCCATGCCCCTCAACGCCTTCAATGCAGACGGCTCAATATTGACAGGCTCGAAGCCCTCTCCCTTTACTTCGCTTATGCTCTTTATGTGGCTTCCCATAACTATTCCCCTGTCCTCCAGCAGCTTCCTGCATATAGCTCCTGCAAAAACCAGCGGAGCCGTCAGCCTCCCGGAGAAATGCCCTCCGCCCCTGTAATCGTTGAAGCCGTGGTATTTCACATACCCTGTATAGTCGCCGTGGGAAGGACGCATGATATGCTTAAGCCTGTCATAGTCTCCCGATTTTCTGTCGGTGTTGTATATTGCTGCGCATAAGGGTGTCCCTGTAGTCCTGCCTTCAAAGCAGCCGCTCAATATCTCATATTCGTCCGCTTCCTTCCGGGGGGTGGAAAGCTCACTTCCTCCCGGCGCCCTTCGCTGCATTTCCCTTTTTATATATTCATGGTCCAGGAGTATTCCGGCCTTAAGTCCGTCTATATTTACCCCTATTGCCCGTCCGTGGGATTCTCCGAATATTGATATCCTGATGCAGTTACCCCATGATCCGCTCATCTGTTTTTCCCCCTAATGCTTTATAGTGGTCCCAGAATTCAGGGTAGGACTTTTTTACACAGCCGGCATTGCTTATTGTAACCGGCTCCCTGCATTTTACAGCTGCTACCGCCAATGCCATGGCAATTCTGTGATCGTTCCAACTGTCTGTACTTCCGCCCTTCAGCTCCTCTGCTCCCTCAATAACCAGTCCCTCCGGCTTTTCTTCAATATTCGCTCCCAGCTTTGAAAGCTCTGTGCTTATAGCCTTTAATCTGTCCGATTCCTTCAATCTCAGCCTGCCGGCATTTACTATTTCAGTCCTTCCCCTGCCAAGAGCTCCCATTACTGCGAGGACCGGAACAAGGTCAGGACATTGGGAAGCATCAATTACAGTTCCTCTGACAGTTGAAGCCGTAGCTCTTACTATACCGTCGGAGACCGATATTCCGGCTCCCATTCTGCCTAATATATCCACTATTTCTTTATCCCCCTGCAGGGAATCCATATCCAGCCCCCTGCATGACACCCTTCCGCCCAGGACTCCTGCCGCAAGCCAGAAAGCCGCCTGGGAAAAGTCCCCTTCCACGGTATAATCTGCTGCTCTATATTTTTGTTTACCTTTGATAATAAATTCCTTGTACCCGTTATTCTCTACAGTAATTGAAAATTTCTTCAGCATATTCATGGTAAGCTCCACATAGGGCTTTGATTCCAGAGAACCGGCTATTGTTATCCTGGAAGCTCCATCCAGGAGAGGCAGTGCAAACATAAGGCCGCTTATGAATTGTGAGCTTATATTCCCCTCCAGCCTGAATTCTCCCGGAGCCAGACTTCCATATATCCTGAGGGGAAGCCTGCCTCTGTCTGTTTCGTATTGTATACTCTGCTGCTCAAAAATCCTGAAGTAAGGCTCCAGTGATCTTTCCCCCAGTCTTCCCTGTCCATGAAAAGCTACAGGTCCGCCGGCCAGGGCGGCAATGGGTATTATAAATCTGAGGGTAGAGCCTGATTCCCTGCATTCTATACTTGAGCCCTGCAATTCAAGCACCCTGTTTCCGGTTATGCTGAGTGCCGCACCCTGTTTCTCCAGCCTCACGCCGAGAACCCTCATAGCCTGGCAGGTGGCCTCTATATCCTCCGACATTCCTATATTATAGATATTGCTTGTTGCTTCTGCAAGTCCCGCGCATATTACAGCCCTGTGGCCCATACTCTTTGAGGCCGGTATATTGATCTCTCCCTCAAGCCTTCCCGGATAAATAGTCACCTGCTTCATTCCCGCAGCCCCCTTGCTTCTCCCACTCCTAAGCCCGCCAGCTCTTCAATGCTCATTTTTTTTATAAATGCTTCTCCAAGCTTATTCAGCAATACTATGCTTATACTGTCCCCGCTGATCTTCTTGTCAAGCTTTATGGCAGATATCAGCTCCTTGCTGCCTGCAACAGGCAGCTTGCCGGGAAGGCCGTATTTATCCAGGATTTTTTCTATAGCAGCGGCAGAGCCGCTTTCAGTCAGGCCGGCTGCCTCGCTTCGCCTTGTGATCTCCGCCATACCCATTGCAACAGCTTCGCCGTGGGTATACTTATCATAATTGAAATATTGCTCTACTGCGTGGCCAAGGGTGTGTCCAAAGTTAAGAAGCATTCTCTCCCCCGTATCCCTTTCATCCAGCTCTACCACCTTCCGCTTTATTGAGCAGCAGGTATAGACCAGCTCATCCATATATTTCATACACTCATTTATATTATCATAGCCCATAAGCCTGTCAAAAAGCTGCCTGTCCTTGATGCAGCCGTACTTTATCACCTCTGCCATACCGTCTCTCAAATACCTGC
>JAEXXN010000010.1 GCA_023405875.1 Bacillota bacterium
GAGTTCAGATTTTTCAGCTCTACACGTGTATTTAAAGTATCCTGTCCTGTTCTCCTTAGGGAAATATTGGCGTCACAGCGCAGCGAGCCCTGCTCCATACGGCAGTCGGAGATCTCTCCATATTCCAGCATTGCTTTCAATGCCCTGAGGAAGCTTATTGCTTCTTCCGCGGAGCGAAGGTCCGGCTCTGTAACTATTTCAACCAGCGGAACACCGACACGGTTATAGTCAACCAGTGAGGCTTTTTCAGCTTCAAGATGCACCAGCTTTCCGGCATCCTCTTCGATGTGGATGCGGTTCAGCCTGATCCTTCGATTTACCCCTTTGACCTCGATATCGACATAACCGCCCCTGCAAATTGGAATATCATATTGAGAGGTCTGGTATGCCTTGGGAAGGTCAGGATAAAAATAATTTTTCCGGTCCATTTTATTCAGCAGGTTGATTTCACAGTTAAATATCGTACCCGCCTTAACAGCCAGGTTTACCGCCTCTTCGTTGAGCACCGGCAAGGTTCCGGGTATCCCAAGGCATATGGGGCAGGTATTCTCATTTGGCTTTGCACCGAATTCAGTCGGGCAGGAGCAGAATATCTTTGATCTGGTATTCAGCTCTGCATGTATTTCAAGGCCTATAATAGTTTCATAGCTCATTTTTATCTCCTTCCTTACTAAAGTATAGGATGTATGGAATCAAGCTTCAGCTCCTGCTCCAGGGCATAGGCTGCCCTGAAGATTTTCTCTTCTTCATAGTGAGCGCCTATAAGCTGGAGGCCTATGGGCAATCCGCTGCTGCTGAAGCCGCAGGGCATGGATAAAGCCGGAACCCCTGCCAGGTTGATATTTACCGTATATATGTCGGCTAAATACATCTCAATCGGATTGCTGCTTTTTTCATCTAATTTAAATGGCAAAACAGGAGATACAGGGCTCAATATAAGGTCATAGCTCCTGAAGGTCCTGACAAACTGTTCTTTTATCTTTTGGCGGAGCTTTTGCGCCCGGTTGTAGTAATCATCGTAATATCCGGAGGATAAGGCGTAAGTGCCCAGCATTATCCGTCTTTTTACCTCTTCTCCAAAGCCCTCGCTTCTGCTTTTTTTCATAAGCTCATCCAGGTCCTCAAATTCCTCCGGCCTGTAACCGTATCTGATCCCGTCGAATCTTGCAAGATTTGAGCTGGCTTCCGCCGAAGAAATGATATAGTAAGCGGACAGCCCCTCCGAAGTTATTGGAAGAGATATCTCTTCGACAACAGCACCCATTGCTTTCAGCTTTTCTATGCTCTCCTTGATGGAAGCGCCTATCTCCCCGTCCAGTCCCGATTGGAAGAATTGGACGGGAACAGCTATTTTCATACCTTTGACGCCGGCTTCAATGCGGCTTGTATAGTCTTCAGTAATACGATGCCTGACAGAGGTACTATCCAGCTTGTCTTCTCCCTGGATTGCTTCCAGGACTAAGGCGCTGTCCTTTACGTTCTTTGCCAAAGGCCCGATCTGGTCAAGGGATGAACCGAAGGCTACAAGTCCGAACCTTGAAACCAGCCCGTAGGTCGGCTTTAGGCCTACCACCCCGCAGAAAGCCGCCGGCTGGCGGATTGAACCCCCTGTGTCCGAACCCAGGGCAAGGGCTGCCATTCCAGCCGACACAACCGCCGCAGAGCCGCCGGAAGAACCTCCGGGGACTCTTTCTCTATCCCATGGATTTCTGGTCTTCTTAAAGGCGGAATTTTCAGTGGAGGAACCCATGGCAAACTCATCCATATTTGTTTTTCCTATTATTATGGCATCAGCTTCCTTCAGCTTCTTTACAACAGTTGCATCATAGGGCGGAATAAAATCCTGGAGCATTTTGGAGGCACAGGTGGTTCTGATGCCGTCGGTACATATGTTGTCTTTTACGGCAATAGGAACTCCCCCAAGCTTGCCGGGCTGCTCTCCTCTTTTCAGCTTTTCATCTATATGCTCTGCCTGTTCAATTGCTTCCTCCCGGCAGAGTGTCAGGTATCCGTCAACCAGGGGCTCTTTATTTGCTATTGCTTCAAAAAAAGCCGTTATCACCTCTTTAGCGGTAAACTGTCCCGATGCTATCCCACTCCGGATGGAATGTGCGGTCATTGTCTCAATGTTCATGCTTTCACCACCTATTCAATAATTTTAGGCACCTTTATATAGGCATCGCTCATGGACTTGGCATTTTTAAAAAGCTTTTCCTTATCCTCAAAAACTGAGCTTTGGTCTTTTCTAAGCACGGGCTTCATAGCCTCGCTGTATAAATCAAGCCTGACGTCGCTTAAATCCAGTTTATCAATAGACTCAAAATGTGTCAGTATGCCCTCGAATTCCTTGACCATTTTCCGGGTCTGGCCCTCGGTAAAGCTTAACTTGGCAAGCTTCGCAATGTAGTTGACATCTTCAACCGATATTTTCATTTATATCCCTCCTATATACTTCCCTTGAGGATTTCCTCAAGGCTCCAGTCTTTTCATATCTCTTGGGAGCAGAGTAGCTTCCCTTATATTGCTCAAGCCTATTATTTTCATTGTAAGCCTTTCAAGGCCGATTGCAAAGCCACCGTGAGGAGGCATGCCATACATGAAGGTATCCAGATAGAATTTAAAATTGTCAGGGCTCAAACCAAATTTTACTATATTGGCCTTCAGCATTTCATAATCGTGAATCCTCTGCCCCCCTGTGGTAATCTCCAGACCTTTGTATATGAGGTCAAAGCTTTTGGTCAATTGGGGCTCTGCTTCATCCGGCATTGCATACATAGGTCTTTTGGCGGCAGGATATGCGGTGAGGAAAACAAAATCGCTTTCATAGGCTTCCGATATATATTGGGATAATAAAATTTCTCCCTCAGCATCTATGTTGCCTGCCGGTGAACTCTTGCCGTACCGCTCCAGCAGGATGGACTGTACCTCCCCTAAAGGGATCCTCGGTATGGCTATTGTATCCGGAAGGTTTACCTTGTACATTTCAAGCTCTCTGGAGCAGGACTGCTTCAAATGCTTGAAAAGATAGCGTATGAAGCCTTCTTCAAGGTCCATAAGGTCGTTTTCATCCTTAATGAAGCCCATCTCAATGTCAAGGCTGATGTATTCATTCAAGTGCCTCCAGGTATTATGAAGCTCGGCCCTGTAAGCAGCTCCGATTTCAAATACCCTTTCAAAGCCCGCGCCTACCATCATCTGCTTATAAAATTGCGGACTCTGTGCAAGAAAAGCCCGGCGTTCGAAATAGTTTACGGTAAACATCTCAGACCCTCCCTCGGTACTGGAGGCTATGATTTTGGGAGTATGGATTTCAGAAAATCCGTTTTGCTTGAGGTATCTCCTGAAGGCCTCCACTATTTCCTC